>NZ_JBWKJV010000038.1:0-19730 GCF_056432045.1 Streptomyces sp. NPDC045701
CCGTCCCAGGAGAAGATGACGAACTGCGGCGGGGTCTGGCCCGGTTCCAGGGGAACGGGCTTGCCGGGCTGGTTCGGCTGCTTTCCGGTGTCGGACGTGGAACCGTCGCCCAGCAGGCGCCCCACCACCTTGCCGGGGGCCGGATCACCCGTACCGTTCCGGCCACCGCCCCCGCCGGGCCGGTCCGCCGGCTTGTCCGAGCCGCCGACGAGGCCGCAGCCGCCGGCTCCGATCGCCGCCGCGGCTCCGACACCGGCTCCCAGGAGGCCCCTTCGACTGATCCCGCGCATATCGTCCCCATCCGCGCTCGTTCCGTGCCGGACATACCTTCCAAACCGGCAATGGGAGAGAGGGGCGAACGAAGGGGACGGTTCCCGTGATTACCACACGATCTTCTGCGTGACGAGGCGATTACCCGCCTGTGCCGCCACCCGGCGATCGCCGCGGGCGGCCCCGGGCGGGACCGCCCGACGACCGGGGCGACGTGCGGTCCGCCGCGGGGGCCGCCGCCGGGGCGGCCGGGCGCCCCGGCGGCGTACCGGACGTCAGGCGCCGAACGCCTTGGACTTGCCCTTGACCGGCTTGGCGCCCGCCAGCAGGTGCGGCGGTACGAGATCACGGGCGGGCTCGCTGTAGCCGACCGAGACGATCCGGTCGCCCTGGTACGTGAACGTGGTCAGGGACGCGAGCGTGCACTGCCGGCGGCGCGGGTCGTGCCACAGCCGGCGCCGCTCCACGAAGCTCCGCACGATCCAGATCGGCAGCTGGTGGCTGACGCAGACCGCCTCGTGCCCGCGCGCCGCGTCCCGCGCCGCGTTCAGGGCGCCCATCATCCGGACGACCTGGTCGATGTACGGCTCGCCCCACGACGGGCGGAACGGGTTGGTCAGGTGCCGCCAGTTGGCGGGCCGGCGCAGCGCGCCGTCGCCGACGCCGAACGTCTTGCCCTCGAAGACGTTGCCCGCCTCGATCAGCCGCTCGTCGGTGACGAGGTCCAGCCCGTGGGACTTGGCGATCGGCTGGGCGGTCTCCTGCGCCCGCTCCAGCGGGGAGGCGGCGACGTGCGTCACGTCCCGGCCCGCCAGGTGCTCGGCGACCCGGTCCGCCATCCGACGGCCCAGGTCCGACAGGTGGTAGCCCGCCCGGCGCCCGTACAGGACCCCGTCGGGGTTGTGGACCTCGCCGTGGCGCATCAGGTGGACGACGGTGATGTCGCGGTTCTCGCCGGTGCTCATGCCGTGGCCTCCGCGGCGGCACGCGCGGCGGCCGGCAGCGCGGCCGCGATCCGCTCCACCGCGCGCCCGTCGTGCGCGGTGGAGACGAACCACGACTCGAAGGCGGACGGCGGCAGGTAGACGCCCTGCGCCAGCATGGAGTGGAAGAACGCGGTGAAGCGGAACGCCTCCTGCTTCTTCGCGTCGTCGTAGTCAACGACCTCGGAGTCGGTGAAGAAGACGGAGAACATGTTGCTCGCCGTCTGGAGGCGGTGGGCCACGCCCTCCTTGCCCAGCGCCTCGGTCACCAGGCCCTGGATCTCCCGCGAGACCGCGTTCACCTTCTCGTACGCGGCGTCGTCCAGCAGCCGCAGCTGCGCGAGGCCCGCCGCGGTGGCGACGGGGTTACCGGACAGGGTGCCCGCCTGGTAGACCGGTCCGGCCGGGGCCAGGTGCGCCATGACGTCGGCGCGGCCACCGAACGCAGCGGCCGGGAAGCCGCCGCCCATGACCTTGCCGAAGGTCATCAGGTCGGGGGCGACGCCGTCGACGCCGTACCAGCCGGCCTTCGACGTACGGAAGCCGGTCATGACCTCGTCGGAGATGTACAGCGCGCCGTTCGCGGCGCACAGGTCCTTCAGTCCCTGGTTGAACCCGTCGCGGGGCGGGACCACGCCCATGTTGCCGGGCGACGCCTCGGTGATCACACAGGCGATCTCGCCGGGGTGCGCGGCGAACGCCCGGCGCACGGCGTCGAGGTCGTTGTACGGCAGGACGATCGTGTCGCCCGCCTGCGCGCCGGTGACGCCCGGCGTGTCCGGCAGGCCGAACGTGGCGACCCCGGAGCCGGCGGCGGCCAGCAGCGCGTCCACGTGCCCGTGGTAGCAGCCGGCGAACTTCACGACCTTGGCGCGGCCGGTGAAGCCGCGGGCCAGCCGGATCGCCGACATGGTGGCCTCGGTGCCCGACGACACCAGCCGCACCTGCTCGACCGGGGCGATCCGGGCCACGATCTCCTCGGCGAGCGCGACCTCGCCCTCACCGGGCGTACCGAAGGACGTGCCGCGCGAGACCGCGTCCTGGACCGCGGCGATCACCTCGGGGTGGGCGTGGCCGAGGATCATCGGCCCCCACGAGCAGACGAGGTCGACGTACTCGCGCCCGTCCGCGTCCGTGAGGTACGGACCCGTACCGGACACCATGAACCGGGGCGTACCACCCACGGCCCGGAAGGCACGCACGGGAGAGTTCACGCCGCCGGGCGTCACGAGGGACGCGCGGTCGAAAAGCGTCTGTGAGACTGGGGCTTCGTATGAGTACGGCACGTTGGTCCTGACCTGCGAGAACGAGTTGACGGCAGCAATGCTCGGGCATGGCGGCCGGGGCGGGGGAGTGGGCCCTCCGTGAACGGCACGCCTGTCCGCGACGTTGATTACGACGAGGCGCCGGACCTCCGGGTCTGCGAAACTGGGGCGTCATAGGGAATGCTCACGGAATCCATGGTGTCAGAGGCCCGGACGTTCTTGCGGACAGGTGTTTCACCACACGTTCGTGGGGGAGGTCACTGTCACGATGATCGGGTTGCGCGGCGGGGGCTGTGTTACCTAAAAAGCAGTCGGGTGGAGATATGCATCGCGGTGGCGGACTGGGCGAGGGGACCGACGACCTGGGTCCTGAGCGTGCCCGGCGGGGGAAGCACCGGCGCGAGCAGGACAGAGCCGCCCTGGGCCCGGTCGGTCCGGTCGGGAGCGGAGGCGGGGGTGGCCGGGGCATGGGGGTGACCTACAAGTACTTCGGCGCGCCCAACGGCGCCACCGCCGCCCGCGTACCCATCTCCATGCGGCCCGAGGAACTGGGCGGCGACGAGCTGGGCATGGGCGGCATGTTCACCAAGATCAAGCCGGAGACCATAGCCGCGATGGTGCTCACCGGCATCCAGGGAATGCCGCTGCACAAGGTGCCGCCGCTGGAGCTGGTGGTACTGCACCCCGACTACGCGGTGGTCAAGCTGCCCATGACGGTGGTCGACCCGCTGCGCGGCGTCGGCGAGGAGTCGGTGGGCGCGGCGGCCTTCATCTGGTCGACCGTCCCGGACCGCGGCGGGCCGCGGGACGCGTTCAACGTGTACCAACTGCTGCACGAATGGCAGGACTTCTCGGTCCGCCTGCACGAGGCGGGGCACCAGCCGTACTGCCTGGTCTGGCCGTAGGGGCGGGGTCGGGACGTCCGCCGGGCAGGCGCGGGACGTCCGCCGGCGGCCCGGGCGTTGTCAGAGGGCCGTCCTAGAGTGCCGATATGGGACGTGACGTGTTACCGGTGCGCATCGAGGCGTGGTCGGAGCGGGACTTCGAGCTGCTCCGCGCGGTCAACGCGCCGGAGCTGATGGAGCACCTGGGCGGTCCCGAGACCGAGGACCAGCTGGTCAAGCGGCACCAGCGGTACGTGGACCTGAGCGGGGACCGGACCGGCGCCGGCCGGATGTTCCGGATCGTCCTGGAGCCGGAGGGGGTACCCGCGGGGGTGATCGGCTTCTGGGAGCAGACCTGGGACGGCGTACGGGTGTACGAGACCGGCTGGTCCGTGCTGGGCGGCTTCCAGGGCCGGGGCGTGGCGACGGCGGCGACGGCGGCCGTGGCGGAGCGGGCCCGGGCGGCGCGCAAGCACCGCTACCTGCACGCCTTCCCGTCCGTGGACAACGGCGCGTCCAACGCGGTCTGCCGGAAGGCCGGCTTCGTACTGCTGGGCGAGCGGGACTTCGAATACCCAGCGGGGCACCTGCTGCGGACCAACGACTGGCGGCTGGACCTGGAAGCGGGCGGCCCGGCGGTCGAGGACGGGCGATCGTGAGGTCGTCACCGGTCGCCGGGGCGTAGGCACCCCGCCGCGGGGAGGGGGGCGGACCGGGTGGCGGGGGAGCGGGAAATCGGGTTGACCGGACCGCTCGGCCGACCGGATATTTATCTGCGTCACGCAGATTATGCGAGATGCAGACTATGAAGGGTTCCTGGTCATGACCGTTCTCGTCACCGGAAGCCGCGGCCGCGTCGCCTCCGCGCTGATCACCCTCCTGCGCGCCCATGGCACCGGCCACGGCGCCGACCGAGGCACCGCCCCCGGATCACGCCCCGACTCCGGCCCGGGTGCGGGCTCCGGCCCGGGTGCGGGCTCCGGCCCGGGTGCGGGCTCCGGCCCGGGTGCGCGTGCGGGCTCCGGCATCACGGTGCGGGCCGCGTCCGCCGACCCGGCCGGCCTCACCCCGCCCGCCGGGGTCGGGACCGTACGGTGCGATCTGGGCGACCCGAGCACGTTCCCCGCGGCCCTCGACGGCGTCGACTCCGTGTTCCTGTACGCGGACCCCCAGCACATCGACGCCTTCACCGCCGAGGCGCGCGCCGCCGGCGTGCGGCACATCGTGCTGCTCTCCTCCAGCTCCGTCCTGTCCCCCGACGCCGAGGTGAACCCGATCGCCGCGTCCCACCTGGCGGTCGAACGCTCCCTGGCCGCCGCGTCGGCCGACGGCCCGTTCGACGTGACGTACCTCCGGCCGGGGGCGTTCGCCTCCAACGCCCTGCGGTGGGCCCCGGCGGTGAGGTCGGCGGGCGTCGTACGCCTCCCCCATCCGGAGGCGGTCGCCGACCCGATCCATGAGGCGGACATCGCGGAGGCGGCGTACACCGTCCTCACGGACGACCGGCTGCGCGGCTCGTCCCATGTCCTGACCGGGCCCGAGGCCCTCACCTTCGCCGAGCAGCTCGGCATCATCGGGCGGGCCGCCGGGCGCGGGATCGAGGTCGGCACCATGACGCCGGAGGAGTGGAAGGCCTCGGTAGCGGAGTACGTACCGGCGCGGTTCGCGGACGCGCTGCTGGAGTTCTGGAGCGCCTCCGAGGCGGCGCCGGTGCCGCTGACCCGGACCGTCGAGGAGCTGACCGGGCGGCCGGCCCGCACCTTCGCGCGGTGGGCGGCCGACCACGCCGAGGCGTTCCGCCCCTGAGCGTCCGGCCCGGTGCCGGGTGGCCGTCGCGGGGGCCGCCGGACCGCGGAAACGTCCTGGCTCGCCCGGCGCGCCCGGTGGCATGCTGACCACGTGAACGGACCGGAGATCCACATCAGTTTCGCGCCCGGCCTGGGGCTCTTCGTCGCCGCCCGCCGCCGGGCGGGACGCTCCGCCGTGGCCACCGACGGGGTGTCGACCCTCGGCCACGTCGTCGAGTCGCTCGGCGTACCGCTCACGGAGGCGGGCCGGCTGCTGGTCGACGGCCGGCCGGTCACGCCCGCGCACATCCCGGCGGCCGGCGAGCACGTCCAGGTGCTGGGTGTCGAGCGGCCGCAGCGGGTGCCGGGGGCGCCGCTCCGGTTCCTCCTCGACGTCCATCTCGGCACGCTGGCCCGCCGGTTGCGGCTGCTGGGCGTGGACGCGGCGTACGAGAGCGAGGACATCGGCGACGCGGCGCTGGCCACGTGGTCGGCGGAGGAGCGGCGTGTGATGCTGTCGCGCGACCGGGGGCTGCTGCGCCGCCGCGAGCTGTGGGCCGGGGCGTACGTCTACAGCGACCAGCCGGACGACCAGCTGCGGGACGTGCTGGAGCGGTTCGCCCCGCGGCTCGCCCCCTGGAAGCGCTGCACGGCCTGCAACGGGCCGCTCACGGACGCCGACAAGGACGCGGTGCGCGAGCGGCTGGAGCAGGGCACGCGGCGGACGTACGACGTGTTCGCGCAGTGCACCGCGTGCGACCGGGTGTACTGGCGTGGGGCGCACCACGCCCGTCTTGAGGCGATCGTCGAGGACGCGCTGCGCGAATTCGGCGACGCGGCTGTCTAGTTCGGCGTGTCCGCGCGCAGGCGCTCGATCTGCGCGGCGCCGACCTCGACGGTGCGCCGCATGTAGGCGGTGAGGAAGACCAGCTGGTCGTCGGTGTAGGCGTCGAACATCGCCGCCCAGGGGGCGTTCAGCCGCTCCCAGACAGCGCCGAACTCGGCCATCCGCTCCGGCACGGTGGCCACCAGCACCCGCCGCCGGTCCTGGGCGTCGCGCTCGCGCGTGACGTACCCGGCCCGTTCCAGCCGGTCGACGAGCCGGGTCGCGGACCCGGTGGTGAGCCCGGTCAGCTCGGCGACCCGGCCGGTGGTGACGGGCTCCTTCTCCAGGCCGAGCAGGTTCAGGCACTGCACGTCGGTGGGGTGCAGGCGCAAGTGGTCGGCGAGGGCCTGGTTGAACAGGGCGTATGCGGCCATGTGACGGCGGGCCTCACCGGACAGGTCGGCCATCAGCCGCTTCCTCTGCACCATGCGGGGAGTGTACGGAACCGGGCCTACGGCTCCTCCGCGGTCAGATACCGCTGCACGGTCGGCGCGAGCCAGGCGACCACCTCCTCGCGCGACATCTCGACGGCCGGCGGCAGCCGCAGCACGTACCGGGCCATCGCCATGCCGAGGATCTGCGAGGCCACGAGCGCCGCCCGGCGCGGGGCGTCGGCCGGGTCGGGGCAGACCCCGGCCGCGATGGGACCGAGCTGCGCCCTGAAGACGCTGCGCATCCGCTCGGCGCCCGCGTCATTGGTGACGCCGACCCGCAGCACGCCGGTCAGCACGTCGTCCTGCTCCCAGCGGTCGAGGAAGTGGGAGACCAGGACCGCGCCCACGTGCCTGGCGGGCAGCGCCCCGACGTCGGGCAGATGCAGGTCGATCTCGGAGGCGGCGGCGAACAGCCCCTCCTTGTTGCCGTAGTAGCGCATCACCATCGACGGATCGATCCGCGCATCGCGGGCGATGGAGCGGATGGTGGCGCGCTCGTACCCCTCAGCGGCGAACCGCTCCCGGGCGGCCTCGAGGATGGCGGCGCGGGTGGCGTCGGAACGGCGCGGAGACGTCATGCCAACAACTGTAGGCCAACGACCGTTGACACGCCAGCGGCGCCGGGCTACCGTTGCCAACAAGCGTTGACCAACGGGCGTTGACCATCGGAGCCCCGTCATGGACCGACCGGCTCGTGACGGCCGGCACGCGGTGGCCGCGTCATGCGGTGACCGGCAGTTGTTGACCCAGCACGCACGCTCGGCAACCAGGAGGCAGCCATGAACGGCACGACCGGCACGGAGACCGACGTCATCGTCGTGGGCGCGGGCCCGACGGGCCTGCTGCTCGCCGGAGACCTCGCCTCGGCGGGCCTGAGGGTGACGCTCGTCGAGCGCCGGCCGCCCGGGATCAGCAACATGACCCGCGCCTTCGGCGTGCACGCCCGCACCCTGGAACTGCTCGACGCCAGGGCCCTCGCCGACGAGCTCGTGAAGACCGGCACCCCGGTCGCGGAACTGCGACTCTTCCGCAGGCTGACGCTCGACCTGTCACGGCTGCGCTCCCGGTTCCCCTTCCTGCTCATCACCCCGCAGTACGAGGTGGAGCGCCTGCTGGAGCGCCGCGCCGTCGCCGCGGGTGCGGAGTTCCGGTACGGCACGGAGCTGCGCGCCCTGCGGCAGAACGCCGACACGGTGACGGCCGAGGTCACGGCCGCCGACGGGACCCGGGCCACCCTGCGGACCCGCTACCTGGTCGGCGCCGACGGCCACCGCAGCGGCGTGCGCCACGAGCTGGGCCTGCCGTTCCCCGGCCGCTCGGTCATCCGCTCGATCGTGCTCGCCGACGTCCGCCTGACCGAGGAGCCCGGAGAGGTGGTCACCGCCGGCGGCACCGGCGACACGTTCGCCTTCGTCGCCCCCTTCGGCGACGGCTGGTACCGCGTCATGGGCTGGAACCGCCACCGCCAGGTCGCCGACAGCGAGCCGGTCGACCTCGACGAGGTGCGCGACATCGCCCGGCTCACCCTCGGGTCGGACTTCGGGATGCACGACGCCCGCTGGATCTCCCGTTTCCACAGCGACGAGCGCCAGGTCCCCGCCTACCGGACCGGCCGCGTCTTCCTCGCCGGGGACGCGGCGCACGTCCACTCCCCGGCCGGCGGCCAGGGTCTGAACACCGGCCTTCAGGACGCGGCCAACCTCTCCTGGAAGCTCGTCTCCGTCCTGCGCGGGGAGGCCCCCGACCCCGAGGCGCTGCTCGACAGCTACCACTCCGAGCGCCACCCCGTCGGCGCGACGGTGCTGCGCAGCAGCGGCGCACTGGTCCGCCTCGCCATGGCACACGGCCCAGCCTGGCGCGCCGCCCGCGCCCTTGGGGCCGGCTTCCTCAACGCGGTCCACCCGGCGGCCGACAGGGCCATGGGCCAGGTCACCGGCATCGGCATCGCGTACGGCGCAGGGCGCGGCGCCCACCGCCTGACGGGCCGGCGCGCTCCGGACCTGCGGCTCACCGAAGGGCGGTTGTACGAACTGCTCCGCCAGGGCCGGTTCGTCCTCGTCGCCCCGCAGGGCGCCGCACCCCAGGGGCCCCACACCCCCGTGCCGGGCCGCGTCATACGGGCGAGCTGGGCGAACAGCGCCCGCCACGACACCCTGCTGGTCCGCCCCGACGGCTACATCGCCTGGGCCTCGGACTGAGCCGCTCTCCCATTCCGCGTGCCGGCGGCTCCCACCGCGCCCGTCAGTCGAGTACGTGCCGCAAGTACGCCCGCGGGTCGGCGAGATAGCGGCGCCAGTGGTCGACGAGGGCCGACTCCCGCCATTCCACCCGCCGCAGCCCGTGCTCCCCGACCTCGACGATGTCCGCGCCCGGCAGCGCGGTCAGCAACGGCGAATGGGTGGCGCAGATGACCTGTCCGCCCCGCTTCACCAACTGGTCCAGGTGTCCCAGCAGTTCGAGACAGGAACCGAACGACAGCGCCGCCTCGGGCTCGTCCATCACGTACAACCCGGGCTCCAGGAACTTCCCCCGGAACGCCGCCAGGAAGCCCTCGCCGTGGCTCACCGCGTCGGGCGCGAAGCCCTCGCGGTCCAGCGCGTCCTTGGCCGTCTCGGCCCGCAGGAAGAACCCCTTGCGGGCGGCCCGGCTGCCGAGCATGCGCCGCCCCCCGGGTGCGGCCTCGAACCGGATGCGCTCCCCAAGCACCGACTTCCCGCGCCGGGTGGCGTACCGCCAGTCGTGCGAACCGCCCCAGGAGTCCAGCCCGAAACCTTCGGCCAGGGCCTCCACCAGGGTCGACTTGCCCGAGCCGTTCTCCCCGACCAGGAAGGTCACCGGCGCGGTGAACCGCAGCCCCTCCTCCATCAGCAGCCGCACGCACGGCACCGACCAGGGCCACTCACCCTCGTCGTACGCGACGGCATGGGCGTACGCACGTTCGACGATCACGCTCCCGAGTCTCCCCTCCGCCACCACCCGGCGGCAACCGGCGACCCGGCGGCCGACGGCCGGCGGCCCCGCGACTCGTGGCCCCGCGACCCCGCGACCCCGCGACGGCGAACCGCGTCAGAAGACGTAGGGGTCACCGGTGGCGAGGACCAGCACCTGGTGGTCGTTGTCGGCCGGGTTCCGGTCCGTCGCGCCACCGTTCCAGGCGGTGGCCACCCGCATCGTCAGTTCCTGCGGCGCACCGGCGGCGGCCCACAGGCTCAGAGCCGTCTCGCGGCGCGTGCCGTCCCCCCGCAGCGGCCCGGTGGAGCACAGCACCTCCCGGTCACCGCCCCGCACACAGCCGCCCGGCAGCGGGTGCCCCGCCGCCAGCGACGCCGAGAAGGCCAGCCGGACGGTCACGTCCTCGACCGCCGACGGCCCGCGGTTGTCGCTCAGCAGCACGACGTCGAGCCGCCCGTCCCAGAAGGTGACGTGGCCGTGGTGCGACACGTCCGCCTCCGGGGCCGGCGTTCCGGCGGCACCACCGCCCGCGCCCATCACCACCGCCACGGCGACGGACACCACCAGCAGACCCCTGCGCATGACAAACATGACCAAAACATACCGATATGGCCATATCTGCCCCGGCTCCCCCGCCGCCCGGGCGCGATCTTCCCGGCCCATATGCTGGCCGCGTACCGGCCTTCGATCCGCGCGAGGAGTACCGCCATGACCGCCGCCGCCACCCCCGTCGGCTCCCCCGGCCACCCCGGCCCGCCCGTCGCCGTCGTCACCGGGGCGAGCAGCGGAATCGGCGCCGCCACGGCGCGCCGGCTCGCCGAGGCCGGCCACCACGTCGTCCTCACCGCCCGCCGCGAGGACCGCGTCAAGGCGCTCGCCGCCGAACTCACCGCCGCCGGCCACCGCGCCACGGCGTACGCCCTCGACGTCACCGACCGGCCCGCCGTCGACGCCTTCGCCGCGAGCCTCGACCGCTTCCCCTCCGTCGACGTCCTCGTCAACAACGCGGGCGGCGCCCTCGGCGCGGACCCCGTCGCCACCGGCGACCCCGCCGACTGGCGCCAGATGTACGAGGTCAACGTGATCGGCACGCTCCACATGACCCAGGCACTGCTCCCCGCCCTCACCGCGAGCGGCGCCGGCACGGTGGTGGTGGTCTCCTCCACCGCCGGCCACGCGACGTACGAGGGCGGCGCTGGCTACGTCGCCGCCAAGAACGGCGCCCGCGTCCTCGCCGAGACACTGCGCCTCGAAATCGTCGGCACCCCCGTCCGCATCATCGAGATCGCCCCCGGCATGGTCAAGACCGACGAGTTCGCCACCACCCGCTTCCGCGGCGACACGGAGAAGGCCGCGAAGGTCTACGCGGGCGTCCCCGACCCCCTGAGCGCCGACGACGTCGCCGACACCATCACCTGGGCGGTCACCCGCCCCGCCCACGTCAACATCGACCTGCTGGTCGTCCGCCCCCGCGCCCAGGCCTCCAACAGCAAGGTCCACCGGGAGCTGTGACCGCCGGCGCGGCACGCACGGTGAAGGGCCCCGGCGCCGATCCGCCGGGGCCCTTCGCGCGTCCGGGCGCGTCAGCCCTTCACGCACACCACCTGCTTGAGCTTCGCCACGACCTGCACCAGGTCGCGCTGCTGGTCGATGACCTGCTCGATCGGCTTGTACGCACCCGGGATCTCGTCCACCACACCGGAGTCCTTGCGGCACTCCACACCCCGCGTCTGGTCCTCCAGGTCCCGGGTGGTGAACCGCCGCTTCGCGGCGCTGCGGCTCATCTTCCGGCCCGCGCCGTGCGACGCGGAGTTGAAGGAGGCCGCGTTGCCGAGGCCCTTGACGATGTACGAGCCGGTGCCCATCGAACCCGGGATGATCCCGAAGTCGCCAAAGCCGGCCCGGATGGCGCCCTTCCGCGTGACCAGCAGGTCCATCCCGTCGTACCGCTCCTCCGCCACGTAGTTGTGATGGCAGGAGATGACCTGGTCGAAGGTCACCCTGGCCTTCTTGAACTCCTTGCGGACCACGTCCTGGAAGAGCGCCATCATGATCGCGCGGTTGTACTTGGCGTACTCCTGCGCCCAGAACAGGTCGTTGCGGTACGCCGCCATCTGCGGGGTGTCCGAGACGAAGACGGCGAGGTCACGGTCGACCAGCCCCTGGTTGTGCGGCAGCTTCCGCGCCTCGCCGATGTGGTGCTCGGCCAGTTCCTTGCCGATGTTCCGGGAGCCCGAGTGCAGCATCAGCCAGACCGTTCCCGACTCGTCGAGACAGAACTCGATGAAGTGGTTCCCCGATCCGAGCGACCCCATCTGCTTCGCCGCCCGGTCGCGACGGAATCTGACCGCGTCCGCCACCCCGTCGAACCGCGACCAGAAGTCGTCCCAGCCCGCCGTCGGGAAGCCGTGCAGCCGGCCGGGGTCGACCATGTCGTCGTGCATACCGCGCCCGACCGGGATGGCCTGCTCGATCTTCGAGCGCAGCCGCGAGAGGTCACCGGGCAGGTCGTTGGCCGTCAGCGACGTCTTCACCGCCGACATGCCGCAGCCGATGTCGACCCCGACCGCCGCCGGGCAGACCGCCCCGTGCATCGCGATCACCGAACCGACCGTCGCGCCCTTGCCGTAGTGCACGTCGGGCATCACGGCCAGACCCTTGATCCAGGGCAGGGTGGCCACGTTGTGCAGCTGCCGCATGGCCCCGTCCTCGACCGTCGAAGGATCGGCCCACATGCGGATCGGGACCTGCGCCCCCGGCACCTCTACGTACGACATGACCCCTCAATTCCCCCGATAAATCCAAAAGCGCAAAAACCGGCACCAAGGTCCTCGAAAGAGACAGAGGACCGGCATCGACGGCGGCGCGTGCGATACACATTGTGTCCATCGGCCGGCGACGAGGGGCAACCCGTTTTCCCCGGGGAAGCCGGCAGCCGGCACCCGGCCGTACCGACCGGCACCACAGCGAAAGGAGCCCGGGACCGTGCAGCGAAGGGCGTACGTACCCGGTGTGGCCGCACTCCTCGCGGCGCTCACCGTCGGCGTGACCGGCCTCACCGGCTGCAGCGCCGGCTCCGGACCGGACGGCGCCACCACCGACTCCAAGGCCGGCGACCCCGCGGACACCGTCGGCCGGCCGGGCAAGTACCGCACGCTCCTCGAACCCTGCGGCTCGGTCCAGCGCTCCACGCTCAAGGACCTCCTCCCCGGCGCCGCCCAGCTGCCCGAGCAGCAGCGCGAGCGGGTCTACCGGGGCACCGCCGACGTCACGTACGACACCGACCGCCGCGCCGGGTGCAGCTGGAAGACCGACGGCCCGGACGCCTCGCACCAGCTGACCGTCGACTTCGAGCGCGTCGTCTCCTACGACCCGACCGTCAGCGACGACGAGCGCGCCCAGCAGGTGTACGCGGAGAAGGAGGCCGCCGCCGGCCTCCCCGCCGCCGGCCCGCCCGCCGCGCCCACCACGGCCAAGGCGTCGCAGTCCCCGACCACGACCGGCCCCACCGGCACGGCCCCCACCGCCGGGGCGACGGCCGCCTCCTCGCCCGGCCCCGGCGGCAGCGCCGCGCCCGAAGGGCTGGAGCCCCGCGTGCTGGCCGACCTCGCCGACGCGGCGTTCCTCGACGACGTCCTCAACCGCGCCGGTTCGACCGCGCAGCACCGCACCGTGAGCGTGGTGTTCCGCACATCGAACGTCATCGTGACGATCCGGTACGGCGAGCAGCCAGCCCGCGTCACCGAGGTGCCGGACAGCAAGGAACTGCAGGAAAAGGCGCAGGGTCTGGCCCGGAACCTCGCCGAGGAGCTCGAGGAGTAGCCGCCCCCGCGGGCCCCGCCGGACCCCGGCGCCCGCCCGCCACCCGCCGGGGGGCGCCCCCGCGGACGCGGCGACTCGGGCTACCGTGTCGGAACCGCAGACCGCAGGACCGCAGGACCGTACGACGACAAGCGACTGAAGGAACCATGCACCGATCAGCCCCGCGACTCACCCGCATACTCGCCTGCGCAGCCGTACCGGTGATGCTCGTCGTCGCCGGCTGCTCGTCGGACTCCGACAGCACGGGCGACAAGAGCGGCAGGACCGACGCGTCCGCGCAGTCGCCGTCCGCCGTCTCCTCGCCGCAGCCCGCCGCCAAGCCCACGCCGAGCGTCGCGCCCGCGAAGTACACCCAGCTCCCCGACGCCTGCAAGGCCATCACCGGGGAGACCGTCGAGGACCTGGTGCCGGAAGTGAAGAACGAGAAGGGCACGCCCGGCAAGTCCAGCGACACCGACAGCCGCGGCAGCTGCGCGTGGAACGGCCTGGACGACAACGGCGTCAAGGGCTCGCAGTACCGCTGGCTCGACATCTCCCTCCTGCGTTACGAGTCCGACCCGTCGCTCGGCAGCGGCGAGCAGCGCGCCCAGGCGAACTACACCAAGGAAGTCGCCAAGGTGAAGGCGACCGAGGGCGCCACCAGCATCAAGACCTCGCCCGCCGCCGGCGTCGGCAACGAGTCGACGGCCGTCAGCTACGGCCTGAAGAAGACCGGCGAGGACTTCAAGTACGCGGCGATCGTGACCCGTACGGAGAACGTGCTGATCACCGTCTCCTACAACGGCGCGGGCTACGCGGGCGCCAAGACCCCGACCCCGTCCGACCTCATGGAGGACGCGGTCGAGGCCTCCAAGGAGGCGGTGGCCGCGGTCGCGGCGGCCAACAAGTAGCCCTTCCCCGGCTGTTTGCGGAGCCCGGACCTCCCCCGAGGTCCGGGCTCCGCACGCGTGTGCCAGGCTTTGCCCGCTCGGACTCATCAACGGGAGGGGATCGCGGGTGGCCGCGATGCAGCTGACACGCACACACCGAATACTCATCGGCGTCGTCATCACCGGTGCGGTGATCATCGCCGGCATCGGCTTCGCCGGTTCGTACGCGGCGGTGCGCGAGCTGGCCGAGAAGAAAGGATTCGGCGACTTCTCGCTCGTCTTTCCCATCGGCATCGACGCCGGCATCTGCGTCCTGCTCGCCCTGGACCTGCTGCTGACGTGGCTGCGCATCCCGTTTCCCCTGCTGCGCCAGACGGCGTGGCTGCTGACGGCCGCGACGATCGCCTTCAACGGCGCCGCCTCCTGGCCCGACCCCCTCGGCGTGGGCATGCACGCCGTGATCCCGGTGCTGTTCGTGGTCGCCGTGGAGGCCGCGCGGCACGCGATCGGCCGGATCGCCGACATCACGGCCGACAAGCACATGGACGGCGTACGCCTCACCCGGTGGCTGCTCTCTCCGGTACCGACCTTCCGGCTCTGGCGCCGGATGAAGCTGTGGGAGCTGCGCTCCTACGAGCAGGTCATCAAGCTGGAGCAGGACCGGCTGATCTACCAGGCGCGCCTCCAGGCCCGCTTCGGCAGGGCCTGGCGCCGTAGGGCGCCGGTGGAGGCGCTGATGCCGCTGCGGCTGGCGAAGTACGGCGTGCCGCTAGCCGAGACGGCCCCGGCGGGCCTGGCGGCGGCGGGCATCGACCCGGTGCTGCTGCCGCCGAACCCCCTCCAGCAGACGCATCCGGCACCCGGGCTGGAGCTCCCGCAGCACCGCACCCCCGACGACGAGGACCAGCCGCGGGCCCACGACCACCCGCGGCCCCAGCCGGATCCGCGGGCGCAAGCGGAACACGAACCGCAGCCGGCGCCGCACCCCGAGGCGCAACCCGCCCCGCAGCCCCAGCCCCAGCCCCAGCCCGAGTCCCAGCCCGAGGTCCCGGTCCCCGCGAACCACGTGAGCCCCTGGTTCGCCGCCGCCCAGCTGCCGCAGGACGCCTACGAGCGCGACTACGCCCCGCCGTACGCCGACGGCCAGGAGCCAGCCCCGGTACCGGTTCCGCCCGGTCCCGACGGCGAGCCGCTGACCGACGAGGCGGCC
The DNA here is from genome assembly GCF_056432045.1 of Streptomyces sp. NPDC045701. Lineage (NCBI taxonomy): Bacteria > Bacillati > Actinomycetota > Actinomycetes > Kitasatosporales > Streptomycetaceae > Streptomyces > Streptomyces sp. NPDC045701. Next base: position 15,363 of record NZ_JBWKJV010000038.1, read on the forward strand.
GGGTTCGCCGACCCGGACGCCGAGGAGTTCGGCCGCCTCGCGTACCCGGTGTTCAAGCAGTACGTCGACGAGAACAACGACTGGCCGAGCGTGGACGTCCTCGACATCCACCTCGCCGACGGCTACGGCATCCGCCACCCGCTCAGCGCGGTCCTGCTGCGCCGCCTGCTGCCCGAGTTCAAGAAGCACTACCAGGCGGAGCTCGCGGCCGACCACATCGCGTGACGGCAGGCCGCCCGGCTCACCGCCGCGCGCGGAGTTTGCCCGTCTCCCCGTACACGGCGAGGACCGCGCCGAGGACCGCGAGGGCGGCGTACCCGGCCGTCGGGATCTCCCACCACTGGTGCAGCAGGCCCCACGGCCCGTCCCCGAAAGTCCGGCCGGCGACGCCGAGCACGCCCTGGACGCCGGTGACCCACCCGATGACCGCCACGGTCTCCCTCATGGCTCCACGGTGTCGCGCCCGGCGACCGAAGGCGTCCTGCGCCGGACCGAGACGCGGATCGTCCGAAGGATGCAGTGAACGCCCGGAGGGCTCTCACCTCAGGGTGAGAGCCCTCCGTCCGTCCCGCGGCACGCGCTACGCGCCGAGCAGCTTGCGCACCCGGTCGGCGCCCACCGCCAGCAGCAGCGTGGGCAGTCGCGGCCCGGTGTCCCGGCCGACCAGCAACTGGTAGAGCAGCGCGAAGAAGGTGCGCTGGGCGACCTTCAGCTCCGGCGTCGGCTTGGCCTCCGGGTCGAGGCCGGCCATCACCTTCGGCACGCCGTAGACGAGCGTGGTGAGCCCGTCCAGCGACCAGTGGCTGTCCAGGCCCTCCAGCAGCAGGCGCAGCGACTCGCGCCCCTCGTCGTCCAGCGAGCCGAGCAGCTCGGTGTCGGGCTCGGAGCGGACGATGGTGCGCTGGTCGGCCGGGACCTGGGTGGAGATCCAGTTCTCGGCGCGGTCCAGCCGCGGCCGGGCCTCCTCCAGCGAGGACAGCGGGTTCGCCGGGTCCAGCTCGCTCAGGATGCGCAGGGTCTGCTCGTCGTGGCCAGCGGTGATGTCGACGACCGAGGCGAGCGTCCGGTACGGCAGCGGACGCGGCGTCCGCGGCAGCTCACCGGCGGCCGTGCGCACCGCGCGGGAGTGGGCGGCCGCGTCGGCCGGCAGCACGCCGCCGTCGGCGACCTTCGCCTCCAGCTTGTCCCACTCGTCGTACAGCCGCTGGATCTCCTGGTCGAAGGCGATCTTGAAGGCCTGGTTGGGCTTGCGGCGCGCGTACAGCCAGCGCAGCAGCGGCGCCTCCATGATCTGCAGCGCGTCGGCCGGGGTCGGCACGCCGCCCTTGGAGGACGACATCTTCGCCATGCCCGAGATGCCCACGAACGCGTACATCGGACCGATCGGCTGGACGCCGTCGAACACCTCGCGCACGATCTGCCCGCCCACCACGAACGACGAACCGGGCGAGGAGTGGTCCACGCCGCTGGGCTCGAAGATCACGCCCTCGTACGCCCAGCGCATCGGCCAGTCGACCTTCCAGACCAGCTTGCCGCGGTTGAACTCGCTGAGCCTCACCGTCTCGGAGAAGCCGCAGGCGCAGCTGTAGGCCAGCTCCGTCGACTCGTCGTCGTACGAGGTGACGGTGGTCAGGTCCGTGCCGCACCGCCCGCAGTACGGCTTGTAGGGGAAGTAGCCCCCGGCACCGCCGGAGCCGTCGTCCTCGCCGGCCGCGCCGGAGCCCTCGGCGGCCTCCAGCTCGGCCTCGTCGACCGGCTTCTGCTGCTGCTTCTTCGGCTTGCCGGTCGCCTTGTCCTTCGTCCGGTACCGGTCGAGGATCGCGTCGATCGCCCCGCGGTGCCGCATCGCGTGCAGGATCTGCTCGCGGTACGCGCCGGACGTGTACTGCTCGGTCTGGCTGATGCCGTCGTACTCGACGCCCAGCTCGGCCAGCGACTCGATCATCCCGGCCTTGAAGTGCTCCGCCCAGTTCGGGTACGCGGAGCCGGCCGGGGCGGGGACGGAGGTCAGCGGCTTGCCGATGTGCTCGCCCCACGACTCGTCCACACCCGGGACGCCGGCCGGCACCTTGCGGTACCGGTCGTAGTCGTCCCAGGAGATCAGGTGACGGACCTCGTACCCCCGGCGCCGGATCTCGTCGGCGACCAGGTGCGGGGTCATGACCTCACGGAGGTTGCCCAGGTGGATGGGGCCGGAGGGCGACAGGCCCGAGGCGACGACGACCGGTTTCCCAGGCGCACGTCGCTCCGATTCGGCGATGACCTCGTCCGCGAAACGGGAGACCCAGTCGGTCTCGGTGCTGCTCTGAGCCACGATCGGCACGTCCTTGGTTCCTCGGTCTTCTCGAAGGCTGGCGTAAGACATTCTCCCAGACGGAACAACGTCCCCCGAGGTTGTCCACAGGCCGGGCGAAGCCACGGCAAAGAGCTTGCGGACCCGTGGGACACTTGACAACCGGAATAGGCATTCACCACCTCGACAGGAACGGAAGCTCATGGCCTCGGTCCCTTCCCTCGCTTCGACCGTGCAGCAGCGCCTCGCGGACGCCCTCTCGGCAGCCCTGCCGGAGGCCGGCTCCGCCGACCCGCTGCTGCGACGAAGCGACCGGGCCGACTTCCAGGCCAACGGCATCCTGGCGCTGGCCAAGAAGCTCAAGGGCAACCCGCGCGAGCTGGCGGCCAAGGTCGTCGAGACGATCGGCGGCGACGACGTCCTGAAGGACATCGAGGTCTCCGGCCCCGGCTTCCTCAACATCACCATCGCCGACAAGGCGATCACCGAGACCCTGGCCGCTCGCGCCGCCGACGACCGCCTCGGCGTGCCGCACGCGGAGCGGGCGGGCACGACCGTCATCGACTACGCCCAGCCGAACGTGGCGAAGGAGATGCACGTCGGGCACCTCCGCTCCGCCGTCATCGGCGACGCCATGGTCAAGATCTTGGAGTTCGCGGGCGAGAAGGTGATCCGCCGCCACCACATCGGCGACTGGGGCACCCAGTTCGGCATGCTCATCCAGTACCTGATGGAGCACCCGCACGAGCTGGACCACGACGACGCGGACGTCTCCGGCGAGGAGGCGATGTCCAACCTCAACCGCCTCTACAAGGCGGCGCGCGCCCTGTTCGACTCCGACGAGGAGTTCAAGGCCCGCTCACGCGACCGCGTGGTGGCCCTCCAGTCGGGCGACGAGGAGACCCTCGCGCTGTGGCAGCGGTTCGTCGACGAGTCGAAGATCTACTTCTACTCGGTCTTCAACAAGCTGGACATGGAGATCGACGACCCGGACGTGGTCGGGGAGTCCGGGTACAACGACATGCTCGACGAGACGTGCCGCCTGCTGGAGGAGTCCGGCGTCGCGGTCCGCTCCGAGGGCGCCCTGTGCGTGTTCTTCGACGACGTGAAGGGCCCGGACGGCAACCCCGTCCCCCTGATCGTCAAGAAGTCCAACGGCGGTTACGGCTACGCGGCCACCGACCTGTCGGCCATCCGCGACCGTGTCCAGAAGCTGGGCGCCGACACCCTGGTGTACGTCGTGGACGCCCGCCAGTCGCTGCACTTCAAGATGGTCTTCGAGACCGCCCGCCGCGCGGGCTGGCTGAACGACCGGGTCCACGCCGTGCAGCTCGCCTTCGGCACGGTCCTCGGCAAGGACGGCAAGCCGTTCAAGACCCGTGAGGGCGAGACCGTCCGGCTGGTCGACCTGCTGGACGAGGCGATCGACCGGGCCGCGGTCGTGGTCCGGGAGAAGTCCGCGGACCTGACCGAGGCCGAGGTCGCCGAGCGGGCCGCCCAGGTGGGCATCGGCGCGATCAAGTACGCCGACCTGTCGACGTCGGCGTCCCGGGACTACAAGTTCGACCTTGACCAGATGGTCTCGCTGAACGGTGACACGTCGGTCTACCTCCAGTACGCGTACGCCCGTATCCGGTCCATCATCCGCAAGCGGGGCTCCGCCGAGCCGGTCGCGCACCCGGAGCTCCCGCTGGCCCCGGCCGAGCGCGCGCTGGGCCTGCACCTGGACCGGTTCGCCGAGACGCTGGCGGACGTGGCCTCCTCCTACGAGCCGCACAAGCTGGCCGCGTACCTCTACCAGTTGGCGTCGCACTACACGTCGTTCTACTCGGAGTGCCCGGTCCTCAAGGCGGACACCCCCGAGCAGGTCGAGAACCGGCTGTTCCTGTGCGACGTGACGGCCCGCACCCTGCACCAGGGCATGGCGCTGCTCGGTATCCGCACCCCCGAGCGCCTCTGACCCGATCCGTGGCGGGGGTCGCAGTCCACCCGGGAGGGGAAGGCCAAAGAACCGCGCCTCCCCCCTACTCCAAGAAGAGGGGGAGGTCCCCACATTCAGCCAAAGGGGGGTTGTG
>NZ_JBWKJV010000038.1:19740-40700 GCF_056432045.1 Streptomyces sp. NPDC045701
GGAGGGAGGAAAGGCAGAAATCGCAAAAAGGGGGGGGGTTGTCTCGGTTTCCACACCCCCGGACCCCTTCGACCCAGGCTGTGGTGGCCCCCCCCCCCCCCCCCCCCCCCCCCCCCCAACGGCCCGGTCCCTCACCCCTCGCCCGGCACGTGCGGGATCCACCCGCTGCCGCCGAGGGGGTAGTCGTAGGCCGGCCGCCCGGTGACGGCGCTCGTGGCGAACGGCCGCCCGTGGTCGTCGACCCGCAGCGTCCCGCGCCGGTCCCCGCTGCTCCACTCCAGCTCCAGGTACCAGCGCACGGCGTGCCCGGCGGTGTGCGCGGTGACCCGCAGCATCTGCGGATCGTTCGCGGACACCTTGTACGGGAAGTCCCCCGCCGGGATCTCCCTGTCGCCCTGCCGCCCCGCGACGGGCACGGTACGCGGCCGGGCCACGTCCAGGTTGATGTCGAGGCTCCGGGGCGTCATCTCGCCACCGCACCCGACGCCCATCGTGTACGCGTTCCACGCCAGCGGCGCGTCCTTCTCCACCACCCGTACGTGCAGCGCGTGGAGCACCACCGTCTCGTGCCCGGTGCCCTGTACGGAGAGGTCCATCATCATGTCGCCGCCGGGCGCCCCGCCCAGCGCGGTCACCCAGCCCCGCGCGTCCTGCTCCGACGGCGGCGGCGGCACCCTCGCGGGCGGCCGGTCCACCACGTACACCTGACTGCACGGGTCGCGCCAGACGTACGGGCGCACGTCCACGGTCAGCGGTACGCCTCCGCCGCGCCGGTCCGGTACGGCGCCCGTGGGCGGTGCGGCCCCGGTCGGCGCGGCGGCCGGGGTGGGCGTGCCGGACGGGGCGGACGCGCCGGACGGGGCGGACGGTGAGGGTGCCGCGGAGGCGGATGTGCCCGGGCGCGGTCCCGGGCGCGGGGAGCCGGACGGGCCGGCGGCAGCGGACGCCGCGGCGCGCCGGGCGGGGCCCGACGCGTCGTCGGGGCGCTGCGGGTGACCGGGGACCAGACTCACGGCGAGCGCGGTGGAGCCGGTCAGCACGACGAGGGCGGCCGCGGCGGCGAGGAGCCTGCCCCGCCGCCGTGCACGGCCGGGACCGGGCGTCCCGGTGGGCGGGGGTGCGAGGACGGTCACGGGGCCGTCGCCCCGTGCCCCCGCCCGCTTTTCCTTCGCGCCGTCCGCCGGGTCGTCCCCGTCGACCGGGCCGACCCGCCCGGCCGGACCGACCGCGTCTCCCGACTCGGCCTCCCGGCCCGCCGAACGGCCCCCGCCCGCCGCCGGCTCCCGTTCCGGGGTCGGCTGTTCCGCCTCCTGCTCCGGCTCCGATCCTGCCGAACCGCCCTCGCCCGGCTCCTCCGTGAGCGGTGCCTCCGGCGCCGTGGCACGGCCGCGCCGCCGGGCGTCGTCGGCGACGATCCACCGCCGGTGCAGCGCCACCATCTCGTCCCGCGACGCCCCGCAGAGCCGCGCGAGCCGTTCCACGGGGGCGAACTCCGTCGGGACGGCGTCCCCGTTGCAGTACCGGTGCAGCGTCGAGGTGCTCATGTGCCCCCGCTTGGCGAGCGCGCCGTAGCTGAGCCCGGAGCGCTCCTTGAGCCCGCGCAACACCTCCGCGAAGCCTTCCGTCTCGGTCCCCACCCGGCCGTCCCTCCACCGCACACCGTCCCAGGAAGGCGTTCCAGGGACCCGACGAACCCGCAGGCCGGCGCCGTTCCGGCATTCCGGCGTTCCTCATTGTCCCGTGCCGATTGCCCCTGGATCACGCCGCCCGGCACGGTGTGTCCAGCACCACCGGAGAGGGGACACCGATGCGGCCCCACCGACGCCTGCGCCTCGTCGACGCCTGCGCCGTCGCCGTACTGATCGCCTGCACGGCGGTCGTCATCGCGCTGATCAACCGTCACTGACCGCACACCAACGGGGAGAACGACCCACCATGCGTACCTTCCGCACCCGCACCACCACCATCGCCGCGACCGCCTTCCTGGCCGCGCTGTCGCTCACCGCCTGCCGGAACGACGACGCCTCCGGCGCCGCCGCCCCCTCGTCCCCCGCCGCACCGGCGACCCCGGCCCCCGACCGGACGGCCCCCGGCCAGGCGACGGGCGGCACGGCCGGCGAGCCGGGCACGAGCACCCCGGCCACGAACCACCCGGGCCCGGCCGACTCGAGCCCGGCGACGGGGGGCACGACCGGAATCGGCGACCCCACCGCCACGCCCGCCAAGGGCGGCCCCGCGGCCCCGAACGACGACACCCCCGTGACCGCGCCCTGCGGAGCCGGCGCCAAGGTCACCTACACCGCGGTGAGCCGCCCCCTGAACCACGCCCTGCTCACCCTGACCAACACCGGCTCCACGCCGTGCAACGCCTACCACGCGCCGCTGCTCCGCTTCGACGACGCCCAGGCCGCCACCGCCGTCGACGACAGCAGCCGGCCGCAGGCGGTCGTCACCCTCGCCCCCGGCGAATCGGCCTACGCCTCCATCACGCTGGCCGCCGCCGACGGCAGTGGCGGCGAAGGCCGGACGGCCCGCGAGCTGGCGGTGCGCTTCGCCCCCCGCGGCGGCGAAGGCTCGACCGACGCCGCCCCGGCCAGGATCACCCTGCCCGCCGGCACGTACATCGACAGCTCCACGAACGTCACCCACTGGCAGAGCTCCATGGACGACGCCCTCATGTACTGAGCGCGCGGCCCCACGGCAACGCCCCTGCCGGGGCGACGCGTTCGCGAGGTGTCGCCCCGGGCGTTGTCAGTGGCGGCACCTATGGTCGTTCCATGGTCATCAACCCGAACGCGCTGGGCCTGGACCTGCCGCCCGGCACCCTGCGCGTCCAGCCGTCGCTCTGGTACGCGGACGAGCCCGCCACGCCCGACACCTGGGCCCGCCTCCTCCCCGCCCGGGACGCCACCGGGATGCAGCCGGTGCTGCTCACGGAGACCCAGTTCCTCCACATGAGCCAGGTGGCCGACCCCGACGACCACGACGCGGCCACGACCCTGGCCGACCTGTGGCGGCTGGTCCAGGAGGAGGACGACGAGACGCCGCCCGAGCCGTGGCCGGGCCTCGCCCCGCCCGCCCCCGGCGGCACCGACCCGGACGACGCCGCCGCCCGCACGGCGGCCGAACTGGCCGGGGACGACGACTGGTTGAAGGGCACCCGCGGCGGCCTGGTCCCGGCCCGCCGCAGCGCCGACATCCCGGCGGTCCTCGGCTGGGGCGGCGCCGCCGACCACGCCGACGCCGTCCACATCTCCACCGTCCTGCGCTCCTGGGAGGACCGGTTCGGCATACGGGTCGTGGGCCTCGGCCCGGACGTCCTCACCGTCTCCGTCGCAGCCCCGCCCCGCACCCCGGCCGACGCCCTCGCGGTGGCCGCCGAGCACGCGGCCTTCTGCCCCGACACCGTCCGGGACGGCTACGAGACGCTCCGCGCCTACGCCGCCGAGGAGGTGCTCGACCGCCGGGACTGGACGTTCTGGTGGGACTGATCCCCCCACGGTGTCATCCGGGCGCGGGACCCCGGCCGGGGGCGTCGGGCATGCCACCACGCCGCCCGGCGCGGCCGGCGACCGGGGCGTCACGCTCCACGACGGCGCGGGTGGGCGGGTCCTCGCGGAACTGCCCGGCGGCAGCTCTCAGCCGCGGCCGAGCCGCTGGGCGACCTCGGTCGCCCAGTAGGTGAGGATCATCTGCGCGCCGGCCCGCCGGATGCCGGTCAGGGACTCCAGGATCGCCTTGTCGCGCTCGATCCAGCCCTTCTCCGCGGCGGCCTCGATCATCGCGTACTCGCCACTGATCTGGTACGCCGCGACCGGCACGTCCACCGCGTCCGCGACCTTCGCCAGCACGTCGAGGTAGGGCCCGGCCGGCTTGACCATCACCATGTCGGCGCCCTCCTCCAGGTCGAGCGCCAGCTCGCGCATCGACTCCCGGAGGTTCGCCGCGTCCTGCTGGTACGTCTTGCGGTCGCCCTTCAGCGACGACCCGACGGCCTCGCGGAACGGCCCGTAGAACGCGGAGGCGTACTTCGCCGTGTAGGCGAGCACCGCCACGTCCTCCTTGCCGATGGTGTCCAGGGCGTCCCGGACCACCCCGACCTGGCCGTCCATCATGCCGCTGGGCCCCACCACATGGACGCCCGCGTCCGCCTGGACCTGCGCCATCTCGGCGTACCGCTCCAGGGTCGCGTCGTTGTCGACCCGCCCCTCCGCGTCCAGCACACCGCAGTGCCCGTGGTCGGTGTACTCGTCGAGGCACAGGTCCGACATCACCACGAGATCGTCGCCGACCTCGGCGCGCACGTCCCGGATGGCCACCTGCAGGATGCCGTCCGGGTCGGTGCCCGCCGTGCCGAGCGCGTCCTTCTTCGCGTCCTCCGGCACACCGAAGAGCATGATCCCGGACACCCCGGCCTCGACCGCCTCCACGGCGGCCTTCCGCAGCGTGTCGCGGGTGTGCTGCACGACGCCCGGCATCGCCGAGATCGGCACCGGCTCGCTCACGCCCTCCCGCACGAACGCGGGCAGGATGAGGTCCGCCGGGTGGAGCCGCGTCTCCGCGACCATCCGCCGCATCACGGGGGTCGTCCGCAGCCGCCGCGGCCGCGCACCGGGGAAGGATCCGTACGAAGTCATACGCCCACGCTACGCCCGTACCACCCCTGCTCTTGCCGACACCGTGCCGGACGAGCCCGTACCGGAACGGGCCGTGCGGGCCCCGGCAACGCACCGGGGCGCCCCCACGCGGGGGACGCCCCACCCGGCGCCGGGCTTCCCAGCCCACCACCGGCAACACACCACCGGCCGTCAGGTCGTCGTGCGCCTCCGCCGCGCGCCCGGACGGCGCTCGCTGGGCCGCGTGACCGGGTCCCCGGCCTCCAGCGCGGCCGTGCGGCGCCGCATCCCGAACTCGGCCAGGGCCTCCGCCAGCTTGTGCACGGACGGCTCCGGCGACAGCACGTCCACCCGCAGCCCGTGCTCCTCCGCCGTCTTGGCGGTGGCGGGCCCGATGCAGGCGATGACCGTCACGTTGTGCGGCTTGCCGGCGATACCGACCAGGTTCCGCACGGTGCTCGACGACGTGAACAGCACGGCGTCGAAGCCACCGCCCTTGATGGCCTCCCGCGTCTCGGCCGGCGGCGGCGACGCCCGCACGGTCCGGTAGGCGGTGACGTCGTCGACCTCCCAGCCGAGCTCGATCAGCCCCGCGACCAGCGTCTCGGTGGCGATGTCGGCCCGCGGCAGGAAGACGCGGTCGATCGGGTCGAAGACCGGGTCGTACGGCGGCCAGTCCTCCAACAGCCCGGCCGCCGACTGCTCACCGCTCGGCACGAGGTCGGGCTTGACGCCGAACTCGACCAGCGCGGCGGCGGTCTGCTCGCCCACCGCCGCGACCTTGATCCCGGCGAAGGCGCGGGCGTCGAGCCCGTACTCCTCGAACTTCTCCCGCACCGCCTTCACCGCGTTCACCGACGTGAAGGCGATCCACTCGTACCGCCCGGTCACGAGCCCCTTGACGGCCCGCTCCATCTGCTGCGGCGTACGCGGCGGCTCCACGGCGATGGTCGGGACCTCGCTCGGCACGGCGCCGTAGGACCGCAACTGGTCGGAGAGCGACGCCGCCTGCTCCTTGGTGCGCGGCACGAGGACCTTCCAGCCGAACAGCGGCTTGGACTCGAACCACGCGAGCTGGTCGCGCTGGGCGGCGGAGCTTCGCTCACCGACCACGGCTATGACGGGCTGGTGGCCCTCGGGCGACGGCAGCACCTTCGCCTGCTTCAGCACCTGCGCGATGGAGCCCAGCGTCGCGGTCCAGGTCCGCTGCCGGGTCGTCGTACCGGCCACCGTGACGGTCAGCGGGGTGTCGGGCTTACGGCCCGCCGACACCAGCTCACCGGCGGCGGCGGCCACGGAGTCCAGCGAGGTCGACACGACCACGGTCCCGTCCGACGCCCCCACCTCGCTCCAGCACCGCTCGCTCGCGGTCCGGGCGTCCACGAAGCGCACGTCCGCGCCCTTCGCGTCCCGCAGCGGCACACCGGCGTACGCGGGCACGCCGACGGCCGCGGCGACACCGGGCACCACCTCGAAGGGGATGCCCTCGGCGGCGCACGCGAGCATCTCGGCGCCCGCGTTGCCGTCGAGCCCCGGATCGCCGGTCACCGCACGGACGACCCGCTTGCCGCCCCGCGCGGCCTCCATGACAAGATTGGTCGCATCCCTCAACACGGGGACCCCGGCGGGCATTGACGCATCGTCAACAACCGTCAGCTCGGGCGTGCTCACGCCCGCCCGCGCGTGGCCGCGTACGACGTCGAGCACATCCGGCTCGGCGATCAGTACGTCAGCGCCCGACAGGGCCTCGACGGCGCGCAGTGTCAGCAGTCCCGGGTCACCGGGTCCGGCGCCCAGGAAGGTGACGTGCCCGCACGCGGAGTACGCGGAGGAAGCCTTGGATGCAGCGGTGGGGCTCAAAGTGCTCGCTCCCCCATAAGACCGGCCGCACCCTTGGCGAGCATCTCGGACGCGAGCTCGCGACCGAGCGCGACAGCGTCGCCGTGCGACGTGGGTACGGGACCGGTGGTGGACAACTGCACCAGCGTGGAGCCGTCGGTCGTGCCGACGACGCCCCGCAGGCGCATCTCATGAACAGCCTGCCCGTCGGCCAGCAGGTCGGCCAGGGCACCCACGGGTGCGCTGCAGCCGGCCTCCAGGGCGGCGAGCAGGGACCGCTCGGCGGTCACGGCGGCCCGGGTGTACGGGTCGTCGAGCTCGGCGAGCGCGGCGGCGAGGCCGGCGTCGGCCGCCGTGCACTCGACCGCCAGGGCCCCCTGCCCGGGAGCGGGCAGGACGGTGTCGACCGACAGGAGGTCGGTGGCCTCCTCACCACGTCCGATGCGGTTGAGCCCGGCCGCGGCGAGTACCACCGCGTCCAGCTCCCCGTTCCGCACGTAGCCGATCCGCGTGTCGACGTTCCCCCGGATGGCGACGCACTCGATCTCCATGCCGTTGGCGCGGGCGTACGCGTTGAGCTGCGCCATGCGCCGCGGCGAACCGGTACCCACGCGGGACCCGGCCGGCAGTTCCTCGAACCGCAGGCCGTCGCGGGCGACCAGCACGTCGCGCGGATCCTCGCGGGGCGGGATCGCCGCGACGACCAGGTCGTCGGGCTGCGCGGTGGGCAGGTCCTTCAGCGAGTGCACCGCGAAGTCGACCTCACCCGCGAGCAGCGCGTCACGCAGCGCCGTGACGAACACGCCGGTGCCGCCGATCTGCGCGAGGTGCTCGCGCGAGGTGTCACCGTAGGTGGTGATCTCCACGAGCTCCACCGGCCGCCCGGTCAGCTGCCGCACCGCCTCCGCGACATGCCCGGACTGGGCCATGGCGAGCTTGCTGCGCCTGGTCCCGAGCCTCAATGCCCTCTCGGTCATACTCGCCCTCTATTCGGGTCGTTCATGTCGGCCCGGCTGACGGAGGCGACCGTCTCCGGGTCGAGGTCGAAGAGTGTGCGCAGCGCGTCCGCGTACCCGGCGCCGCCGGGCTCGCTGGCGAGCTGCTTGACCCGTACGGTCGGCGCGTGGAGGAGCTTGTCCACCACACGGCGCACGGTCTGGGTGATCTCGGCGCGCTGCTTCTCGTCGAGGCCGGGCAGCCGCCCCTCCAGGCGGGCCATCTCCCCCGCGACGACGTCGGCGGCCATGGTGCGCAGCGCGACGACGGTGGGGGTGATGTGCGCGGCCCGCTGGGCGGCCCCGAAGGCGGCGACCTCGTCGGCGACGATGCCGCGCACCTGGTCCACGTCGGCGGCCATCGGCGCGTCGGCGGAGGCGTCGGCGAGCGACTCGATGTCGACGAGCCGGACGTCAGCCAGCCGGTGCGCGGCGGCGTCGATGTCGCGGGGCATGGCGAGGTCGAGCAGCGCGAGCGGAGCCGTACGTCCGGCCATCGCGCTCTCTACCGCGACACCCGTCAGCACCAGCCCGGTCGCGCCCGTGCAGGACACGACCACGTCGGCACGTGTCAGTTCGTCGCTCACGGAGGTCATGGCCACCGCGCGTGCGGCCACCCCGGTGCCTCCGGGCTCGGTCAGGATCTGTACCAGCCGTTCGGCGCGCTCCAGGGTCCGGTTGGCGACGACGATCTCGCCGACCCCGACCCGCGCGAGCGTGGCGGCCGCCAGGGAGGACATCGACCCGGCGCCGATGACGAGCGCCCGCTTGCCCTCGGCCCAGGCGGCGACGTCGCCGCCGGCCGCCAGCTGCTCCAGCCCGAAGGTGACGAGCGACTGGCCGGCCCGGTCGATGCCGGTCTCGCTGTGGGCCCGCTTGCCGACCCGCAGCGCCTGCTGGAACAGGTCGTTCAGCAGCCGCCCGGCGGTGTGCAGCTCCTGTCCGCGCGCGAGGGCGTCCTTGATCTGGCCGAGGATCTGGCCCTCGCCGACGACCATGGAGTCGAGCCCGCAGGCCACCGAGAACAGGTGGTGGACGGCGCGGTCCTCGTAGTGCACGTACAGGTGGGGGGTGAGCTCCTCGAGTCCGACCCCGCTGTGCTGGGCGAGCAGGGTGGACAGCTCGGCGACGCCCGCGTGGAACTTGTCCACGTCGGCGTACAGCTCGATGCGGTTGCAGGTGGCCAGGACGGCCGCCTCGGCGGCCGGCTCGGCGGCGAGGGTGTCCTGGAGCAGCTTGGCGCGCGTGTCGGTGTCGAGGGAGGCCCGCTCCAGCACGCTGACGGGGGCGCTGCGGTGGCTGAGGCCGACGACGAGGAGACTCATGCCGGCATCACGGCGGGCATGTCCCCGTCAGGTCCCTTCCGGCCGTCGGCGGGCGCGGCGGCGACCGCGTCGCGGACGACCGGAGGCAGTACCGCCTGGCCGCCCGGCTCCTCGCCGGCCTTGCGCTGCTCGTGGAAGGCGAGGATCTGCAGCTCGATGGAGAGGTCGACCTTGCGCACGTCCACGCCGTCCGGCACGGACAGCACGGTCGGCGCGAAGTTCAGGATGGAGGTCACCCCTGCGGCGACGAGCCGGTCGCAGACCTGCTGCGCGGCACCGGCGGGCGTGGCGATGACACCGATGGAGACGCCGTTCTCGTCGACGATCCTCTCGAGGTCGTCGATGAACTGGACGGGCATGCCGGCGACGGGCTTGCCGACCATCGAGGGATCGGCGTCGATCAGCGCGGCCACGCGGAAGCCCCGGGAGGCGAACCCGCCGTAGTTGGCGAGGGCGGCGCCGAGGTTGCCGATGCCGACCATGACGATCGGCCAGTCCTGGGTGAGCCCGAGCTCGCGGGAGATCTGGTAGACGAGGTACTCGACGTCGTACCCGACGCCCCGGGTGCCGTACGAGCCGAGGTACGAGAAGTCCTTGCGCAGCTTCGCGGAGTTGACCCCCGCCGCCGCGGCGAGCTCCTCGGAGGAGACCGTGGGTACGGAGCGCTCCGACAGTGCGGTGAGCGCCCGCAGATACAGCGGAAGCCTGGCGACGGTGGCCTCGGGGATTCCTCGGCTACGGGTCGCCGGTCGGTGTGTTCGGCCAGTTGCCACGGTGCTCCTGCGGGATGAGCGGGGCTGCAGGCGGCCATACGTACCAAGACCGCCCCGTCGACAGCAGGCTATGTCTTTGTGAACGCGTGCACAAAGATGGTGTCCATTTTGTCCGCGCAAAGTGACCGGGCTCACGCGAATCGAACGCGCCATCCCGGAACCGGGGCACACCTCGGACCGTTCGCGAGCCGTAGGGGACAAAGCGGTACACACTCCTCATGACCACGCCCCCGAAGCGCAACAAAACGCACACGATGGTAACCGCCTTCCCGGTCACCCCGCCCCGCGCGCGTGGCCGGGGGCGCCCCGGGCGGTGCAAGCCGGGGGGCGTTCGCCGCCGGCGGTCCGGGGCCGGGACCCCTCCGGCCCCACCCCACCACCGCCGACAGACACCGCGGACACCCGCGCCCCGCAGGGCCCGCACGCCCCGGAGGAGGCGCCGCCCCGCGCGCGCAGGCGCGGCCGGACCGCACCGCACCGCACCGGCGCCGTCAGGCCGACAGCGCGCGGCGCAGGCGCGCCGGGTCCACCTTCCAGAAGGTGTGCTGTTCGCCGTCCACCAGGACAACCGGAATCTGCTCCCAGTAGGCCCGGTGGAGCTCCTCGTCCTGGAGGATGTCCTTCTCCTCCCACACCGCCCCGGTCTCGGCGCACACCTCACGGATCACCGTCCGCGCGTCGTCGCACAGGTGGCAGCCGGGTTTGCCGATGAGCGTCACGGTCCGCGGGCCGGCCTTCTTCTTCGTACGTCCGAACATGCACCCATTCTCCGCCCGCGTCACACCGGTGCCTCGCAGAGTTCACGCCGTGGCCGGCCGCCGGTCGGGAAGTACCGAACACAGTGGCTATGCTCACCGCATGGCCGCTCCGGGATGGCTCACCCCCCACAGGCGCTCCGCCACGGCACGCAGCGTGCTGGCGGGCGAGGCGTCGGCCGAGGCCGCCCGCAAGACCTCGCGGCCGGCGCCCGAACCCCAGTTCCCCGTGCCCGGCGACGACCGGGCCGCCGCCTTCTTCGACCTCGACAACACGGTGATGCAGGGCGCCGCGATCTTCCACTTCGGCCGCGGGCTGTACAAGCGGAAGTTCTTCCAGCGCCGTGAGCTCGCCCGGTTCGCCTGGCAGCAGGCATGGTTCCGGCTCGCCGGGGTCGAGGACCCCGAGCACATGCAGGACGCCCGCGACAGCGCGCTGTCCATCGTCAAGGGCCACCGCGTCTCCGAGCTGATGACCATCGGCGAGGAGATCTACGACGAGTACATGGCCGACCGCATCTGGCCGGGCACCCGCGCCCTCGCCCAGGCCCACCTCGACGCCGGTCAGCGGGTCTGGCTGGTCACCGCGGCGCCCGTGGAGACGGCGACCATCATCGCCCGCCGCCTGGGCCTGACCGGGGCGCTCGGCACGGTCGCCGAGTCCGTCGACGGCGTCTACACCGGCAGGCTCGTCGGGGAGCCCCTGCACGGCCCGGCCAAGGCGGAGGCGGTCCGCGCGCTGGCCGCCGCCGAGGGGCTGGACCTGTCGCGCTGTGCGGCGTACAGCGACAGCCACAACGACATCCCCATGCTGTCCCTGGTGGGCCACCCGTACGCCATCAACCCGGACGCCAAGCTGCGCCGGTACGCGCTGGACCGCGAGTGGCGCCTGCGCGACTACCGCACGGGCCGCAAGGCCGCCAAGGTCGGCATCCCGGCCGCCGCGGGCGTGGGCGCCCTCGCCGGCGGCACGGCCGCCGCCGTGGCCCTCCACCGCCGCCGCCGCTGACCAGCCGGCCGACCGCCCGGCGACCGCCGCCGACCGCCGTCGGCCAAACCGGCTTCTTACCCGCCTCCGGCCCGGGCCAGTCGCCCCGCGCGCACTCGGGCACAAGAGAACCTGCACCCAAACACTTCTCGAAGTAATCCGATCAATAAATGGTCACGAAGTGCGACTTGATCAGCCCCGTAGACGTAACAGAAGCGACTGAATCGATGATTTGAGCAACTCGGCGTAGCGCTCCCTGCACTAAGCGTTATTCTCCTCAAACGCATACGGGACCCCTCACGCGTCGCTACGACGGGTGAAAGGTTTCGTACTGCACGTGATGGAAGCTCTGCCTCTGGGAGTCCCGTGTACCCACACGTCGGGGTTGACGCCTCGGGCCTGGCTACGCTCCGCGCGACGGTCCTCGACCATCTGCGCGGCTTCGTCCCCACCGCGTACGCCGCCCCGGCCTTCGCCTCACCGGCACTGGCCGGTCCTTGCTATGCCCTCGCCGACGGCGGTGCCGCCGTCGGGAGACGCGGCGGCCGGGGCGGTTCGGGCACCTCGACCACCGCCCGTCGGCCCACCGCCGACAGCGACAGCGCGCGCATGATGGAGCTGGTCGAGCGCGCCCAGGCCGGCGAGGCCGATGCCTTCGGTCGCCTGTACGACCAGTACAGCGACACCGTCTACCGCTACATCTACTACCGCGTCGGCGGGAAGGCGACGGCCGAGGACCTGACCAGCGAGACGTTCCTGCGCGCCCTGCGCCGCATCTCCACCTTCACCTGGCAGGGACGCGATTTCGGCGCCTGGCTGGTCACCATCGCTCGCAACCTGGTCGCCGACCACTTCAAATCGAGCCGATTCCGGCTGGAAGTGACCACCGGCGAAATGCTCGACGCCAACGAGGTCGAGCGCAGCCCGGAGGACTCGGTCCTGGAGTCCCTCTCCAACGCCGCCCTCCTGGAGGCGGTCCGCAAGCTCAACCCGCAGCAGCAGGAGTGCGTGACCCTGCGCTTCCTCCAGGGACTGTCCGTCGCGGAGACCGCCCGCGTCATGGGCAAGAACGAAGGTGCGATCAAAACCCTCCAGTACCGGGCCGTCCGCACGCTGGCGCGGCTCCTCCCCGAAGACGCCCGATGAACCCACCCATCCCAACTGACCCTCGGTGACGCCACGGTGACGCGCTGGTCCGATCATCTTTCGTGCGTAACCCAAGTGCCGAGCCGCTCGTTGTGCGGGATGCAGGCTCCCTGTGGTCACACCCTGACCCCCGCCACTCACTCGTTCGTGTGGATGGGTTCATGGTGTGCAACCTTCCGGAACCCCCGGGGAGTCGACCGTCATGACGAGAGGAGGTGCCGCCAGTGATCGCGAACGTATCGGCGCACCGGCGGGCGAACGCCTTCGCCCAGGCCCTGGAAGAACAGACGGCCGAGCAGCCCGAGGCATCGGTCGAACCGACCGAGCAGGGTCGGCTGTTGGCCCTGGCGAACGGTCTCGGCGAACTGCCGAAGCCGCAGATGGACCCGGACGTGAAGGTGGTGCAACGGGCGCAGCTCGTCGCCGCCATGGAAGCACTGTTCCTGGAGGGCGCGGCCCCCGAGGGAGGCGCGTCCTCGGGCCGCACGGTGCCGGAGCAGCGGGCGGCGACGGGGCGGGGTGCCCACCGGGCGACCGCGCTCCGGAAGTTGCGGCCCCGTTCCCGCTGGTCGAAGGGGCTCGCCGCCGGCGGCCTCACGGTCGGTGTGGCGGCGGGCGCGTTCAGCGGGGTGGCCGCCGCCAGTTCCGACGCCCTCCCCGGTGACTCGCTCTACGGGCTGAAGCGCGGTATGGAAGACCTCAAGCTCGGTATGGCGGACGACGACGCCGACCGGGGCGGGATCTATCTCGACCAGGCTTCCACCCGGCTCAGCGAGGCCCGCCGCCTCATGGAGCGCGACCGGTCCGGGGTGCTGGACCACGAGTCCCTGGGCGAGATCCGGCGCGCGCTGAACGGCATGAAGCACGACGCCACCGAGGGCCACCGACTGCTGCGCCTGGCGTACGAGCGGGACGGCGCCATCGCCCCGCTGGCCACGCTCAACTCGTTCGCCCGCAGCCACCGCGAGGTCTGGAACGGCCTCCGCGACCGGCTGCCCGTCCAGCTGACCGACGTCGGGGACGAGGTGAGCGACGTCTTCGCCGCCATGGACGAAGAGGTCGGACCGCTCCAGTCCCAGCTGCCGCAGCCGCCCGAGCGGAGCGACGGCCGGGGGTCCGGCCGTCCGGGTGCCTCCCAGGACTCCTCCGGCTCCGGGCCGTCCCACCAGGCCCCGTCCTCCCCGCAGAGCCGTCCCCCGGGCAGCAGCGGCAAGCCCGGCCCCTCCGGTTCCGGACCGGGCGCGGCGAAGGACGACGGCCTGCTCGGCGGCAACACCGGCGGGCTGCTCGAACCGGACCCGTCGACACCCCCGCCCGCCACGGGCAACACGGGTGGCCAGCCCACACCGCCGCCGGCACCGGACGTCACCATCCCGCCGATCCTCCCGGGCATCCTTCCCGGCCTCGGGATCGACAAGGAGGACGCCGGGTAGACACGCTGAAGGGTGGGTGCCCTCGCCGGAGGGACACCCACCCTTCATGGTGTGTCAGAAGAACACCGAGCGTCGCTGCACCAGCAGCTTGTACAGCGTGTGCTGGATCTGCTCCCGCACCTGGTCCGTCAGGTTGAACATCAGCATCGGGTCCTCCGCCGCCTCCAGCGGGAACCCGTCCGTCGGGATCGGCTCCCCGAACTGGATCGTCCACTTCGTCGGCAGCGGCAGCGCACCGAGCGGCCCCAGCCAGGGGAACGTCGGCGTGACCGGGAAGTACGGAATGCCCAGCACCCGCGCGAGGGTCTTCACGTTCCCGATCATGGGATAGATCTCCTCCGCCCCCACGATCGAGCACGGCACGATCGGAGCGCCCGCCCGCAGCGCCGTCGACACGAACCCGCCACGGCCGAACCGCTGGAGCTTGTAGCGCTCGCTGAAGGGCTTCCCGATGCCCTTGAAGCCCTCCGGCATCACCCCGACGACCTCGCCGCGCTGGAGGAGCCGCTCGGCGTCCTCCGCGCACGCCAGCGTGTGCCCGGCCTTGCGGGCCAGCTCGTTGACGACCGGCAGCATGAAGACGAGGTCGGCGGCCAGCAGCCGCAGGTGCCGCCCGGCCGGATGGTTGTCGTGCACGGCGATCTGCATCATCAGCCCGTCCAGCGGCAGCACCCCCGAGTGGTTCGCCACCACCAGCGCCCCGCCCTCGGACGGGATGTTCTCGATGCCCTTCACCTCGACCCGGAAGTACTTCTCGTACAGCGGCCGCAGCAACGACATCAGGACCTGGTCGGTGAGCTCCTCGTCGTACCCGAACTCGTCGACCTCGTACTCGCCGGTGAGCCGTCGGCGCAGGAACGCCAGCCCGCCCGCGATCCGCCGATCCCAGGCACCGGCGCCGGCCCCCTCCGCCCGGGCCTCCCCGCCGCCGGACACGCCCGGGGCGGGCGACCCGTCGGCGTCCTGCGACCCGTCGGCGGCGGCCTGCGCCCCGGGCAGCGGGCTCACCGCGCCCTCGCCGTTCCGCCGCCGCGTGCCGCCGCCCGGCGCAGGCCGCCGGCGCCCCGGTCGCGGGGTGGCCGCACCCGAGCGCGACCGGTCGTCGTCGAACGGAATGACCTTGGCGTCCGCCATCGTTGAATCGCGCTCCCTCATCCGGCGCTGTGCGTCGTCTTCGCCCGGCCGCCGCCCAGGAACGGCAGTTGCCGCGCGGCGATCCGGTCGACCGCCCCCGCGACCGCCTCGGGCGGCAGCAGGCCCGGCCCGCGGCTGCGTGCGAAGTCCGCGAACGTCTCCGCGGTGGTGTACTTCGGTTCGAAGCCGAGCGTCTCGCGCATCTGCGCCGTGCTGACGACCCGTCCGTGCATCAGCAGCCTGATCTGCTCGGGTGAGAAGTCGGTCACACCGACCGTACGCAGCGCCGTGCCGATCCAGGTGACCGCCGGCATCGGCACCGCCACCGTCGGCCGCCCCAGCCGCCGTGAGCACTGCGACAGCGTCAGCACACCGTCGCCCGCCACGTTGAACGTGCCGCTGTTGAGCGTCCCGCGCCGCGGCTCCTGGGAGGCGATCCGCAGGACCTCCACGACGTCGTCCTCGTGGACGAACTGAAGGCGCGGGTCGTAGCCGAACACCGTCGGCAGGACCGGCAGCGAAAGGTACTCGGCGAGGGGGGAGTCCGCGGTGGGCCCCAGGATGTTGGCGAACCGCAGCACGCACACCGCCACGTCGGGCCGCCGGCGCGCGAAGCCCCGCACGTAGCCCTCCACCTCGACGGCGTCCTTGGCGAAGCCACCGCTCGGCAGGGATTTCGCGGGGGTCGTCTCCAGGAAGACGGCCGGGTCACGGGGCGCGGAGCCGTACACATTGGTGCTGGACTTCACGACCAGCCGGCTGACCGTCGGCGACTTCTGGCACGCCCCGAGCAGCTGCATGGTGCCGATGACGTTGGTCTCCTTGACCGCCGTCCGGCCACCGGTGCCCAGCGGTGTCCCGGTGACGTCCAGGTGGACGACGGTGTCGACCTCGTACTCCGCGAGGACCCGCCCTATGGCGGGCTGCCGGATGTCGGCGCGGACGAACTCCGCGGTGCCCAGTCGGTGCGAGGGCGGGACGGCGTCCACGCCGATCACCCGCTCCACACCGGGGTCACGCTGGATGCGGCGGACGAACCTGCCGCCGAGTTGCCGGGCCACACCGGTGACGAGCACGACCTTTCCCAAGATCAGCGCCTTCCGTTCGGTCCCTCGCCTATGCGCCACCGTAGCGGGTGACGGCCGCGCTGTGACGACCGCCGCACCACCGGGAGCACCGCGCAGGCCCCCGGAGGCATCCGGGAAACACCGCGGCCCTCCCACCGGAACCGGTGGGAGGGCCGCGGAACGCGCACGTTCAGCCGTCGCCTACTTCTTGTTGCGACGCTGAACGCGAGTGCGCTTGAGCAGCTTGCGGTGCTTCTTCTTGGCCATCCGCTTGCGCCGCTTCTTGATAACAGAGCCCACGACTACCCTCGCTCACTTCTCGGAACACCCCCGCATCGGCGGGGATCTCGGTGCGGGGCGTCTGGGCCCACACGACCTACGTCGGCCTAGCCTACCGGCCAAAGCTCCGAGCTTGTAATCCAGGGGTGCGCGGGACTCCGCGGACGACCGCTACGCGGTCTCCACCCCCACGAAGGACTCCCGGAGGTACTCGTGAACCGCTTGCTCCGGAACCCGGAACGACCTGCCCACCCGGATCGCCGGCAGATGACCGCTGTGCACCAAGCGGTACACGGTCATCTTCGACACTCGCATCACCGAGGCGACTTCCGCCACGGTCAGGAACTTGACCTCGTTGAGAGGCCTCTCGCCAGCAGCAGCCATGACCCACCTGTACCTTCCGCCCACAACGCCCACCGGCTTCCCCTCCGGTGACTCTTCGTCGCGGTGCGCTCACTCACCAGACTAGGGGCGGGTGATACGAGTGGGGAAGAGGAGCTGCCATCGGCCGCCTACCGTGACAGACACGCCCGATTGAGTACATAGCGAGTAAGCGGTCGGTAGTAATCGGACCGCACAGCGTCATCCAGCGGGACGGCGACGGACACCCGCCCCTCGGCCTCCCCGACGAACAGCGCGGGGTCGTCCGTGTCGGCCAGGCCGACGGCCTCAATACCCAGCTGACCTGCCCCGCAGACCCATCCGTGGTCCCCTACGACGAGCTCCGGCAGCGGCCCCCCGACATCCGCGAGAC
Organism: Streptomyces sp. NPDC045701; assembly: GCF_056432045.1. Lineage (NCBI taxonomy): Bacteria > Bacillati > Actinomycetota > Actinomycetes > Kitasatosporales > Streptomycetaceae > Streptomyces > Streptomyces sp. NPDC045701. The sequence continues at coordinate 36,845 of NZ_JBWKJV010000038.1, forward strand.
CCTCCAGGGCGGCCCTGACCGGGAGGGGTGAATGGGTGTGTGCGCCGGTCTCACAACCGGCGCCCTCGCGCCCGGGTTCCCGCACCAACGCGACTCCCCGTACGTAGTCGAGCCTGTACGTACGTACGCCGAACCGGGTCGTTATGTCGACACATCGGCCCTTCGCGGGTGTGAGAACGAGACATCCGGCCGCCGACAAAGCGTCTGCGAGCCCGGCGTAGAAACCGAGCAGTCGGTGCGGGTGCCCCGTCCCGAGCAGCACCGGTGCCCGTCCCCGGGCGGCCGCCGCCAGCCGCGCCGCGAAGGCGCCCAGCGCGGTCAAGGTCCGCTCCGGGTCGATGACATCGGGCCCGGACCGGTACGCGGGGTCGTCGGAGACCCCGCACTTGTCGGCCATGAGGCGTAACAGGTCCCCCTCGTCCCACGACCACCGGGGATCGAGCCCGAGGGTCACCCGGGGGTCCCGGGCCGCGAAGAGGCGATAGCTCCGGAGGCTGTCCTCCCGCGAGGTGGCCACCGGGCCGGCCAGCCTGGCCGCCAGCAGATGCGCGCGCAGTGCACCGGTACTCAACACCCCGCCGATGCTGCCGCAGCCCACCCGGCCCGGCACCGGAACGGCCCGGACACCCCACAGTTGGCCTAACCCCGCCCGCGAGCACAGCCGGACCCGACAGGCCCCCCTACGCCAGCAGCCCGCGCAGCGGGAACACCGCGCGCCGAGCCGCCAGCACCGCCTGGTCCAGCCGGTCCGCCGGGTCGTACCCCTCGTCCCAGCTCCGCCACGACACCGGCCACCGCCCGTCGGTCATCCGCCTGGGCGCCGGCTGCCGGGTCCGCGCGTACACCTCGTCCCGCCACGACGACGGGATCACCGACTCGGGGTCCACCGGAGCGCCGGCGGCGATGCCCACCAGGTGCGTCCACGAGCGCGGGACGACGTCCACGACCGCGTAACCGCCCCCGCCGAGGGCGATCCAGCGTCCTCCGGCGTACTCGTGCGCCAGGTCGTGGCAGGCGGCCTGGACGGCGCGCTGGGCGTCCAGCGACACCGCCAGGTGCGCCAGCGGGTCCTCGAAGTGCGTGTCCGCCCCGTGCTGCGTCACCAGCACCTGCGGCCGGAAGTCCGCCAGCAGCTCGGGCACCGTCGCGTGGAACGCCCGCAGCCACCCCGCGTCGCCGGTCCCGGCGGGCAGCGCCACGTTCACCGCGCCGCCCTCGGCGGGCCCCGAGGCGCCCGTCTCCTCCGGCCACCCGGTGCCCGGGAACAGCGTGCGCGGGTGCTCGTGCAGCGACACCGTCAGCACCCGCGGGTCCTCCCAGAACGCCGCCTGTACGCCGTCCCCGTGGTGCACGTCCACGTCGACGTACGCCACCCGCTCGGCCCCCAGCTCCAGCAGCCGCGCGATCGCCAGCGACGCGTCGTTGTAGATGCAGAACCCGGCCGCCGACCCCGGCATCGCGTGGTGCAGTCCGCCCGCGAAGTTCACCGCGTGCGCGGCCTCACCGCGCCACACCGCCTCCGCCGCGCCCACGGACTGACCCGCGATCAGCGCGGAGGCCTCGTGCATCCCGGCGAACGCCGGGTCGTCCAGGGTGCCCAGTCCGTACGCCTGGTCGGCCGCCCCTGGGTGCGCCGACGCCGCGCGCACGGCAGCGACGTAGCCCTCCCGGTGCACCAGCCGCAGCGTCGAGTCCCCGGCCGGCTTGGCGGCCACCACGTCGACCGCGCGGTCCAGGCCGTACGCCCGCACCAACCCCATGGTCAGTTCGAGCCGCACCGGATCCATCGGGTGCCCGTCCCCGAAGTCGTACCCGGTGAGTGCGTCATCCCACATCAACAGTGCGCGGCCGCTCATGCCCGCCACCGTATCGGTCCGGTTGACCGTCGAACGACCGGGCGTACCGCAGCGTCATCAGCACCAGCACCAGCGGCACCACCATCGCCCCGCGGTAGCTCCACGCGTCACCGAGCACGCCCACCAACGGCGACCCCACCAGGTAGCCCGCGTAGTTGAAGACGTTCAGCCGCGCCACCTCCGCGTCGTCACGTGCCGCCGCGAACGTCTGCGGCACCAGCACGCTCAGCCCGAGTCCCAGCACCGTGAAGCCCGCCAGCCCCGCCCACGCCACCGGCGCCACGGCCACCAGCCCGAACCCGGCCGCCGCCAGCACCGAACCGCCCCGCACCACGACCACCGCACCGAACCGCCGCACCCCGAGGTCCCCCACGGCCCGCCCCAGCAGGGTGGTGACCATATAGGCGTTGTACGGCACCGTCGCCAGCTCCTCCGAACCGCCCAGCACGTCCGTCACGTACTTCGCGCTCCAGTTCGACACCGTGGAATCGCCGATGTACGCGAACGTCATCACCAGGCACAGTGGCACCAGGCCCCCCGCCGCACGCCCCGCCGGCCGCTCCGCCGTCCGCCGCTCCCCGTCCACGTACCACCGGCTCCCCACGAGTGCCGCCGGCAGCACGACCACGACGACCGTCAGGTACGACACCCCCAGCGCCACGTCCCGGTGCACCGCCGCCCACGCCAGTGACGCCCCCACGATCCCGCCCAGGCTGTACGCGGCGTGGAACCCGAGCATGATGCTCCGCCCGTACGCCTGCTGGAGGCTCACCCCGAGCATGTTCATCGCCGCGTCCAGCGCCCCGACGGCCAGCCCGAACACCCCGAGCGCCACGGCCACGTGCCACAGCCGCTGTCCGGCGCCCACGCCGAGCAGGGCCAGCAGCACGACCGGCTGGGCCCACCTGAGGACGGCACCCGGCGCCACCCGCCGCACCAGCTTTCCCGCGCACACGCTGCCCACCCCGGCGAGTACCGGGACGGCCGCCAGGAAGGCCGGCAGCAACGCGTCGGATATCCCGTACCGGTCCTGTACGGCGGGGATACGCGTCACCAGCAGCGCGAACGTCACCCCCTGGACGAAGAAGGAGACCACCAGCGAGCCACGCCCGCGACGCATCCGCGCATCCGTCATGGCGGCACAGCGTAGGGCGCTCACCGATCGCGGGACAGATCACTCACGCGAGCAACCCGAGCAACCGCCCCATGTCGTCGAAGCACCCGTTCACGGCGCCCAGTCGCGCCGCCGGCGTCATCGCGGTGAACCCGTACACGTCCATCCCGGCCGCCCGCGCCGCCCGCACCCCGAGCGGGCTGTCCTCCACGACGACGCACCGCTCGGGCGCCACCCCCATCCGCTCGGCGGCGTACAGGAACAGATCCGGCGCCGGCTTTCCCCGTCCCACGTCCTGCGCGCTGAAGACGTTGCCCTCCCGGAACCACCGGTCCAGCCCCGTCTTGCGGTGCCCCACCCTGATCCGCTCGTGGCTCCCGGACGACGCGACGCAGTACGGCACCCCCTCGGCGGCGAGCTTCCCCAGCATCTCCGGCACCCCGTCGACCACCTCCAGCTCCCGGGCGAACGCCGCGAAGACCCGCGCGTGGAACTCGTCGTCGAAGTCCTCGGGGAGCCGCTGCCCGGTCCGCTCCAGGATCAGGTCGTGAATCCGGTGCACCGCGGCCCCCATGTAGTCCCGCAGCGACTCCTCGTACGAGGTGGGGTGGCCGAGCTCGGTCAGGTACCCGGCCAGGATCGTGTTGGACAGCGGCTCGCTGTCGACGAGGACACCGTCGTTGTCGAAGATCACCAGTTCGTATCGCATACGGTCACCCTAAAAGCAGGAACTCGCCCTGAACGCAAAAAAGCCTCAGTCCCCGGACATTGTCCGGGGACTGAGGCTAATAATTGTTCGGCGGCGTCCTACTCTCCCACAGGGTCCCCCCTGCAGTACCATCGGCGCTGAAAGGCTTAGCTTCCGGGTTCGGAATGTAACCGGGCG
>NZ_JBWKJV010000039.1:0-6334 GCF_056432045.1 Streptomyces sp. NPDC045701
CAGTACCGGTGGTTCTCGGTGGAGGTGACGGTGCCCACCCGGCGGGAGTCCCCCTCGCCGGCGGCGACGGTCAGGCGGACGAACGCCTTGTCCGTGTACGAGGAGGTGAACGGCACCGAGAGGACCGGCCGGGGCAGCGTCAGCTCGGCGTCGCCACCCGGGTCGGTGCCCGGTCCTGGACTGGTCAAGCCACGGCGTCCCGAGCCGATACCCACGCCCACAGCAATCCATCGGATGCGCTCTTCGAACCCATCGATACCCTCAGGCTGATCCCGGGCGCTGAGGAGGATGATCTGGAAGACCTGATGGTCGACGGTACCGGCTCCATCACGTTCTCCAACGGCTTCGGTCTCACTCTGGAAGTGGAGCGCGGGGGTGGAGATCCTCAGGAGTGGTCAGCCACCCTCGAAGTGCGCTGTGAGTGGGACGCTCTCCGGGTCCCATACGAGGATCCCGACCTCTTTCCTGCCTACGTACTCACGTCCGACGAGGCCTTTGACCGAAACATCCCCACCGAATGGGCACTGGCCGCCTGGGTCATCGACCACATGTGGCCTCACGAAGCCAAGTGACCGTATGGCAATCACACCCACGCTCGCTCTAGCTCAGCCGCGCTACGGCTCCAAGCCGGTGAGCTGGTGGCGGAATCCGTCGTTGAGTCGGCCCGTCAGGATGTCTCCCCCAGCTTTCAGGATGTGCGGCTCATGGGCTCCCACGTCGGCCAGCAGGTCTGATGCGGGAGCACAGGCCACGACAACTGCTTCCCCGACGCGGTAGAGGAGTTCGACGCCGCGCTCGCCGGCCGGAGCCGGGAAGTCCGGGTCGTCGTCCCGGGCTGGCGCAGCGCCTCAAGGCTGCCGATGCCCCGCAGGTGCTTCTCGAACGCCTCCCGTTCACCGCCCGGTCGTCGTCGACCGGGCCGCCGGCAACGTCGCCTGAGGCCCCATGCGTCGTCGACGAAGTCGCAGTCGCAGTCGACGGCCGACGTCGGGGCGTGACCGAGGGTTCGACGGGTACACGCGGTCGCACACGACGAAGCGTCAGCGCACCACCGAGGAAGTGGGGTCCAACCATGATGATCGCCGGAATCATCGCCGTCTGCGTCATACTCGCCGTTCTGGCGTTCTTCCTGCCCCGCCTCTCCAAGCACCCCGAGCGCGGTACTCAGAAGACCCTCGGCCTGGGCTCCCGCGCGGGCGGCAAGGCCCCCGGCCCGCTGGGCCGCCTCTTCAGCAAGCCGTTCAGCAGCAGCTCGAAGGCGGTCGGCAAGAGTGGCTCGGCCGGCCGCCGCATGCGGGGCCACATGCCCTTCTGACCCCACGTCCCACTCGGCCCGGCCCGCAATCCTTGTCAGCGGCCGGGCCGCGGTGTGTCTGCGAGGGCGAGCAGCAGAGCCTGCCCGCGCTGCTCGATCTCCTCGACCGGCTCGGAGAAGCAGCCGGCGGCTTCACGGAGAATGACGTCGGCCAGGGCGCCACGGCCGTCGTTCTTCGGCAGGGCGGCAGCGTGGCGCTGGACGTCAGCGGCAAGCGCGCGGGCGTGACCGGTGAGCTGGAGGGCGAGCTGCTCCAAGTCGCTGGCGGTGAGGGTGTCCTGTTCGGTCCAGGCGAGGGCGGCCTTGACGAGGCACTCGTACGGTTCGCGATCGAGCGGGAGCCCGGCTTCGATCAGGCCGTCGGGGTCGTACAGGACCGTGTGGGAGCTGGTGTGCATGGCTGGCCTCGCTGCCGAGAACGTCGTGTGCGGGTGGCCGGCGGTCACCAGTGGGGGTCCTCGCCGCCGCCAACCCCGTCGTCCTGGTCCTGGTCGTGCTGGCCGAGGAAGCGGGCGTAGCCGCGGTCGGGGCGTGCCAGCAGGGCCGGGGAAGGCCGGCCGAAGGCGGGGGGCGGGAGGCCGCGTCCTTCGGGTGCGTGTCCGGTGGGTGTGGGTGCGCTCATGGGGCACCGCCTTCTGTTGCTGGGTTGCGTCGGTGTTGTTCGACGCTACGGAGGCCGCCACCCAGCTCTCAACGGGATTGCGGGCAATTGCGGAAGTTCACTCCAGGGCGTCGATCGCGGCCTGGATGGGGGCACGGGCCGCGTCGCCGTAGACGGCCATCGACGCGAGGCCGGCGAACGCCTTGGCGTAGTCGGCGACCTCGCGCGGCCGCGTCACCTTGATCTCCGCCGTCAGCGTCTCCACCACGGCCATGGTGTCGTCGTGGACGTAAAACGCCTCCAGCGGCCACACCGTGCGCTGCGCGGTGAACGGGATGATCCCCAGTGAGACGGAGGCGAGCATCACGGCCAGGAGGTGGCGCAGCTGCCCGCGCGTCGGGGTCGGCGGTTCGTAGCGCAGGACGGATTCCTCGAGGAGGACGACGGAGCGGTGGCCGCCCTCGTAGAGGAACCGGGAGCGGGCGACGCGGGCGGCGACGGCTTCAGCGATGTCGTCGGGGGGTGCCCTGAAAGCGGGTGATCTGCCCCATCAGGGCCGTGGCGAACGCCGGCGTCTGGAGGAAGCCGGGCGGGACGTTGGAGACGTAGACCCGGCAGTGGCGGGTCTGGTCGTGCAGGGCGTACCAGTCCTGCTGGACCTTGCGCATGCCGTCTTTGTGCAGGCGGCGCCACTCCATGTACATCGAGTCGACCGCGCGAGCGGTGGCGATGAGGTCGTCGGCCTGGTCGTCAGCGCCGCACGCCGCGCACCAGATCCGGATGTCCGTGTCCGAGGGCAGCACTGCGCCCTTCTGGACGCGGGTGGTCTTGGCAGGATGCCAGCCGCACCGGGCAGGTGACGGCCTTCGTGGTGGCTTTGTCCATGAGAATGGGTTCTGGCTCAACTTCTGTCGTGACGAACCGGCGATCTGTCGATCGGGGTCGGGGTGCCGCCTGTGCCGATCCAAGGATGCGGACGGCAGCATGCCGTTCGCCTGTCACACTGGCCCCGTGTTGCACCGCAGCGGGCGGAGCCAAGAGGGAGACTGATCGCAGGATGTCCCGATGGATAGTGCTGGCCGTACCTGTCGGCGGCGTTGCAGAGGCGGACCGCGACGTGCGTACCGTCACGGAATTGGAGGGCAGCCCGGAAGAGGCAGCGGCGGCTCTCATGCAGGCAGCGAATACTTACGAGCACACCCTCTGGAAGGTGCGCCGCCGAGAAATCTTCCAGTGTTCAGACCGGTCCTACTTCCTTCGCCTTCGAGGGCGCCTGGCGACGTACGGCTTCTTCATCCAGCTGGCCGAACTGGTGCACGACTCCGACGCGTCGCCTGTTCCCTAGTCCTTCTCCTGATGCGGCCCGTACCCAGCGGATGGGCCTGTAGCGGATGCATAGCCCGATACCACAGCAGTTGAGCCGAGAGCCCGTTCTCACGGACAAAGCCATGGTGCGCCGGTTCGTCGACCGCGGCCTGCTGGTCGACCTGAGCGCTAACCCCAGGTGGTGGCGCTTGAACGCCCCGCGCATCACATACACCACGGCGACGACGTCGACGGCCGCCAGCGCTATGTCGACGGCCGGCCGCACCCGCGCCCACACCGCCGCGGCCGCCGCCCGCGCACGCTGCGCCAGCTGGTCGGCGACATCGGCGCCGTAGGCTCCGATCGCCGAGGTGCGCCACCGATCGATCAGCGACAGCAGCTCCTTGCGCTTGGGCGGGCGGTCTGGTCGGCGGCCTGGCAGGCCAGCGCGAGGGCGGCCCGCTCCCCCGGCGCGTGCCGTACCCCGGTTTATGACGCTCCGGGCACGGCGTGGTTCAGCAGTTCGATGTCTCCGTACAGGGCGGCGTGCAGCGCTGCGGCCGGGTCGCGGGCCCGCTCCTCTCCTTCCACGTCGTACAGGACGAAGTAGACCGGTCCTGCGGAGGAGTCCGGACGGATCTGGCGGGAGCGGATCAGCTGGATGACGGCGGCACGGACGGCGTCGTACGCCTCGTCGTCGACGGTGTGTTGCGGGGCGGTGAGTGCGTCGGCCTTGACCGTCCAGCGCGGGCCTTGGTGTTCGACGGCGACGAACACGGCGCGCTGCTGCTCGGCCTGCTTGTAGGCGGCGTTGAAGGCACCGGGATTCGTGGCGTCAGGGACGATGTGGGAAGGGCAGGCGGCCGGCAGCGGCTGCATGAGGGTCATCATGCCAGGACGGGGCCGTGTGGGTGTTGACGCGGCGCGTGTCCTTTCCGGGCGCGGGGGCGTCGGGTGGTGCGACGCGTGTATTGGCTCGGCGCCCCGTGGGCCGGTTGCCGCCTGCGGCTCCGACCCCCCCCGGCGTCGGGGCCGCGCCCACCTTCCCCGGTTTCCACGGGCCTGCGGGTCCTGCTGCCACTGCACCCGCAGCCCGCGGTCCTCCGGGACCAGGGCCACGCCCGTCTCCTGCCCGTCTGCGGCCGCCTCGATGCCGTACGGCGGCAGACCTGCCAGCAGGGGCGGGCGGCCCCCGGGCAGGGTGGCCGCCCGCGCGCTGTCACAAGCCGAGGTAGAAGCGCACGGTCGTGCCGTCGTCGCCGGTGTGCACACGCACCAGGTCGGCCACGTAGTGGACCAGCATCAGGCCCCGGCCGCCCGGCTGGCCCGGCTCCGGCGGGCGGCGGCCGGCCAGCGGATCGCCCAGTCGGCCCGCATCGTGGACCTCGCACACCAGCTGCCCTTGTTCGGCCCAGATGGCGAGTGTCCCGCGGCCTCCGCCGTGGACCACGCTGTTGGTCGTCAGCTCCGCAACCGCCAGCTCCACATCCATCAGCCGCTCCCCGGCCATGCCCAGCCGCATCGCCTGAGCGAGAGCGAACTGGCGGACCGCTGGAAGGTCCTCACCACCGTAGGAGAAGGCCGCGGCGCCCGGTGCCGGCGCAAGCGCCTGGTTGTACCGGCGGACGACCGCTTGCCAGTCGTAGACGTCGCTGACCGACTCACGTCCGTCCCCGCTGATGAGGGTGGGGTGGGTGACCTTCGCATCAGCGATCACCTCCGCATCCAGCCGCATCTCGTCGTACGGGCACAGGATCGTCACCGCCCGGCCCTCGAACGCGGCGTTGATCAGCGCCTCGTGCTGCGCGCACGCCGGGTACTCCACCGCGCTGCGCCCGGCCCAGATCGGCTCGCCGATGATCCGCACCCGCCCCTTCGGGTGGGCGTCGGCGAATCCGCGCAGCACCTTGGGGATGATCCGCCCCGGGTTGCGGCCGGCCTCGGTCATGTCCAGGAACAGGATGCCCTCGGCGTCCCCGCCCAGACCTGCCTTGATCAAGTCCAGGTTGGGGCCGGGCACCGCCACGGCCATCGGCTCGCCGTTGGCCAGGCCCTCGCGCAGGAAGGCCACCGTCTGCCGCGTGTACTCCTGCTCGGTGCGGTAGAACAGGGCCGGGTGCACGAACGCCTCGTGGGTGGTCACCGTGCTCATCACAGAACCACCTCGATCTTGTCCAGGCCCGGCCAGAACATCTCCAGAACCCGCGGCAGCTGCGGCGGGGGATTCTCGACCACAACCCTCCCGTCGGGCAGGTTCATGGCGGTGACCGCCAGCGCGGTTACCCCGGCCACGTCGACGAACGCCACATCCGACAGCTCCACGTACGACACGTCCGCGTGCCGCCGGGCCAGCTCCGACAGGGCCTGCTCCCACGACGGGCGAGTGAGGGCGCTGATCTCACCGCAGGCACGTATCCCGGAACGACCGGGCAACGGTCTCACCTCCAGCGTGGCCCTCCCGGGCTCCGCCGGGGCGGGCCCGCCCACCACATGTGGGGCATCCACGCTCGGACTCCTTCACATCGAGCCGCCTGCCGACCGTCCCGGCACGGGCAGAGGAAAAACTTGAAAAACTCCTCCTGCTGGGAGTGTATCCAGGCGGCAGACACGCCTGATCTGTAACGTTGCCCAGCTCACCGCCTGGCCGATCCCCAAAGCCTCATCGTGGTTCCAGCAGCCAGCAAGTGCTCCTCCCGGTATGGCCATCACCAGGGCGGTCGTCCAAGGCGGGGCGATGAGCGAGCTTCGACCCGGTGAGATCACTGACGAGATGCGCCAGGCCATGGACACCGCCCTGCGGCACAAATTCTCGAACGAACTGCACGCCCCGCGGCTACCATTAGGTCCGACGCCGAAGCCCGGTACGCCGGCGTAGAGCCCGGGTGGCAGGCCAGAGTCGAGTGAACACTGCCGTGGCTCGAGAACACCGCCAGCAACCTGACCGCGGACCGGTCGTAGGCAGCGGTGCCAGGGCGTGTCGCCGGAGTAGTAGAAGCCGCAGCTGACGCCGGGCTCGGTTGTGGGGGGGGGGGGGGGGGGGGGGGGGGGGGGGGGGGGGGGAGGGGGGAAGAAAAGAGAAAGGAGGGGGGGAGGGAGGGGGGAAAGGGGGCGCG
>NZ_JBWKJV010000039.1:6344-39266 GCF_056432045.1 Streptomyces sp. NPDC045701
CGCTCCCTCCTCCCGATGTTGTTTCTTCGCTCTCCTCCCCCACCCCCCCTCCCCTTCCCCCCCCCCCCCCCCCCCCCCCCCCGCGACAGTTCGGTGGTCAGGGCGACGCCGTCGTCGACTTGCGGCCCGCCGACCAGTTCGGCGTAGGGCCAGCAGCGCCAGTAAGCGAGGGCGCAGCTCAGTGACCGTTTCGAAGGCCACGACGTCCGGCAGCCGAGCCACGGCCACGCCGCTGTGCGCAACTGAACCGTCACCACGACGAGCCGGGGGCAGTCGCGGGCTGGGAGCGTTGATGTTGACGCCATCAACATCGGAACCCCGGCCGGCAACCCGAACGATCCTGCCGGCACCGGCCCTGTCGCGCACCGTGCCCGTTGCGTGTCGACCGAGACGAAGTCGGCTCTGAAGACGACCGAATTCTTCATCTACCTCGCCTCCGTGGTCGCGGTACTGATCGCTTCCATGGTCGTGGGCACCGAAGACGGGCACGCCGACTACTTCCGCGCCGACAGGGCATGGCTGTACATCCTGATCCTGACCGTCGGCTACTTGATCAACCGTGGGCTGGCCAAGTCCGGCAGCCACGACCCCTACGACGAGTCCCATCTAACCCGGCGGGAAAAGGCAGCATCTGGTGCGCTGCACGCCGCGGCTCGACGTGTAGCGCCGTGGCGGAGCGGATGAAGCGCGCGTCGCGACCCGTACGTTGGTCGCGGCGCGCGCTTAGCCATGCACCCGTGCCCAGCGGGAGGAAAGGCCGGCCCGCGCAGTGCCAGCCAGCTGTTGGCGCCGCCCTGGCGAGCGAGAGGTTTCAGGCGGTGGTGCGGTTGCCTTGGCGGGCGGCGAGCGCGGCCTGGGCGCTGGGGTAGGCGGGCAGGAAGGTGGCCATCCCGGTGACGCTGAGCAGGCGGCCCAGCCGGTCGGGGATGCCCGCCAGCGTCAGGGAGCCGTCGGCGTCCTTGGCGCAGCGCCAGATGCCGACGAGGGCGCCCAGTCCTGAGGAGTCGCAGAAGGTGACGCCCGCCAGGTCGGCGACCAGGTCGGGGTGTCCGCCGGAGATGAGTTCCAGGGCGCGGCCCCGCACGGCGGGTGCGGCGGCGATGTCGAAATCGCCGGACAGTGCAATCACGGCCAGGGTCCCGTCGGTGTGCGGGACATCGATGTGGAATGCGTCGGTCATGGGCGTCGGTTCTCCTGCCCGACAAAGACGTCGGCGGTCGGGGCGGCGGCGCTGTGGACGGTGGTGGTGATGCCGGCCGGAGCGGCATCCGCAGTGGGGACCGACAGGGCCAGCAGCGCCACGTCGTCGCGTTCGGTGTCGGGGAGGGTGTCCAGGAGCGCGACGGTGTCGCCGATCAGGGAGCCGGCACTGACCGGCGTCGGCCGGTGGGCCAGGAAGTCGAGCAGGCCCGTGTCGTCGAGCATGTGGCCATCGGCGGTGCGGGCCTCGGTCAGCCCGTCGGTGTACAGCAGCAGGCCCTGGCCGGGTGCCAGGTGCAGGGTGCGTGAGGCGAAGGCGGCTTCGGCGATCGCGCCGACCAGCATGCCGCCCTCGGCGCGGACCGCCTCCACCCGCACACGGCCTTCCTCGGTGGGGCTCAGGTGGTAGGCGGGCGGGTGACCGCCGGTGGCCAGCGTGACCGTGAAACCGCCATCCCGGGCGGGATCGAGCACGCCGAAGATGGCGGTGCAGAAGCGCGTCCCCACCGCCGCGTCCAGCAGCAGCGCCGTGTTCAGGGCGTTCAGCGCGGCCGTCGGGTCCGCGTCGACGAGGGCCGCGGCCCGCAGCGTGTAGCGGGTCAGTGAGGTGACCGAGGCGGCTTCGGCGCCCTTGCCGCACACATCGCCCAGGAAGAACGCCCACCGGTCCCCGCCGACGGGGAAGACGTCGTAGAAGTCGCCGCCCACTTCCTGCGGGGAGGCGGTCTTGTAGTGGCAGGCCAGCTCCAGGCCCGGTACCGCGGGCAGGACGGGAGGCACCAGGGTGCGCTGCAGGGTGGAGGCGAACGCGGCGATGGCCGCCTTGTCCCGCTCCGCCCGCTGCCGGGCCTCTTCTTCCGCCTGGCGCTTCTCCTGCTCGACCCTGCGGCGCTCCTGCTCGGCGCGCACCACGTGCAACGCCGACAGCCGCAGCTCCAGCTGGTCACGCACCACCGCCGCCAGGTCCGCGAGCGTGGCCGAATCCGCCTCGCTGATCTCGCGGGGGCGGGTGTCGAGGACGTTGACCGTGCCCAGCCGGTACCCGTCGGCGGTGATGATCGGAGCGGCGGCGTAGAACCGCACCCCCATCGGGCCGGCGACCAGCGGGTTGGAGCAGGCGACCGGGTCCAGCAGGGTGTCGGGGATGACAGTGGTGTCATCCGTCAGGACCGCCGAGGCGCACAGGCCCGGATCCCGGCCGATCTCGCTGACACCCTCCAGGCCGTGCGTGGCCTTGAACCAGATCCGGTCCTCGTCCACGATCGTCACCGTCGCCACCGGAACCTCGAACAGACGCGCCGCCAGCGCCGCGACCCGGTCGTAGGCGCCGTCCGGAGGTGTATCGAGAATGTCGTAACGGCGCACCGCCGCCATCCGCGCCGCCTCGGCCGACGCGGCCACAGGCCCGCTCGGTGCTATCACAGGCGGGCTCGCTTGCTCCGGCATAACCCTCGTCTCGCTCATCCCCCCCAGGAAGACGCCGACCAGACAGTCAGCACCCAGGCACTGTACCGAAATGCCTCAGCGCAGCCGACCCGACAACCAGCTCCGCGGAAACAGCCGCAACTCGACGCAGTGATCACCGAAAGGCGAAACGTGACGGCGTTCGTGGTGCGGCGGTTCGTCGACCGCGGCCTCCTGGTCGACCTGAGAGCGAACCCGGACAGGGACGCTGCACCACCCCGGCCAGGTCGACCAGGTCTGCCGGCGCGAGGACCTGGCGGACCTGATCACCGCCGACACCCCGCTCAGACCCGAGCAGGCCGCCGCCCGGCTCCGGATGCGACGTGCCGACTTCGACCACATGGTCCGGGTCGGCTGGGTCCGCTCCCCACAGTCGATCGAAGTCCGCTTCGGCACCAGCCGGGCCGGAGCCGTCGACATCGCTCTACACCACCGCGTCCGTCGACGCAGTGCCCGCCGAACACCCGGAGGTCGACTGGGAGCAGCTGCGCACGGTGGAGAAGGGCCGGCGCTCTCCGCTTGCGGCGCTGCGCCCGGAGCCGGCACCCGTACGGGCGTAAGCCTCCGAGGTGCTTGCGCCCGCCCGCGTCCCGCGCTGGCCAGAAGGGCGGCCCTTGGGGGGTGGGGCGTTCTTCTTGCGAGTCGCTCAAGCGTGCCCGGCAGCCGGCTCCCACGAGGGTCGGGCGAGCCCGGTCCCGTCGCAGTGGAGGCACCGGCCGCCCCCTGCGTACTGCGGGCGCCGATGGTGCCGTCGGCGTGGCGGAAGAGCCGGGTGAGGCCTGCAGCGTGCGCCGCGTGGATTGGGAGCTCCTGCCGTCTGCCGAGCGTGACCTCCAGCGCGACGCCGGGGCCGGTGAAGTGGGCGGGCATGCCCCCGGTGATCGCACGGAGCGTCTCGTTCAGCTCGTGCATCGTCTCCGCGCCGGACAACTGCACGCGGGCCGCGAGGACGGTGTCGGTGGCCGCGGCGAAGGACGGCAGTCCGACCGGGCGGGCAAGCGGCCGACGCGGCCCACAGGGGCGGGATGGGTGTGCTGGAGCTCGGACAGGGCGTGCCACAGGCCGCCCGGCAGATCCTGGGGTGCGGTCTCTTCTCGGCCCGCCCTCAGCGCTCCAATAGTTCTGCCGTGGTCTCGCTGGCCGTCCGCCAACCCGTAGCAAGGTACGGAGCGAGTACCTCCACCGCCTCAGCCCTTCGTTCCCCTGACACCCGCTCCGGCGGCGAAGGCCCTCAACCCGGTGGCCCATCCCCCGGATGCCGCCGTGGGGGCGGGCACAAGGGATTGTCCGGCCGATCATGTGACTCCTCCGTTCCTCCGCGCACGAGTCGTTCCTGTGGGCAGGGTGAGGAGTGGTCCAAGCGATGTCGAATCGTGTCCCGAGTCCTGATTGCCGGACCTTGATACCAGTCTCAGAGGGCCGGGAGCGGATCAGCCGGGCTGCGCGGCCGAACGCGGGTCGGAGGTGTCGATACGTTCGATGAACCGACGGACCTGGTCCGCGACGGGTTCGTTCCCGGTGACCGCCATGGTGTAGCGGCGAAACGCCGTCACGAGGAACGAATCCTCGACGCGGAACCGCATCGTTATGTGGGCCTTCTCGCCACGGTCGCCGACCGAGACACCAAGACCCCAGGGCTCGGGCAGGCAGTTCCACCGCTGGAACCAGTCGAGAGCGACCAGCTCCCGGGCCAAGAGGCGTGCGGCGGTGTCGACCGGCTCCTCCCAGCTGTGGTCGGCGGCGAAGCGGTCCAGCTCGGCGTCGTACCGGTCGGCCTCGAAGTGGGAGTCCGGCGGCAGCGGCACCCGGATGTCGTCCGTGTTCTCCCACGTCCACACCACCAGGCCATCACACCACTCGATGGTCACAAAGACGCCTCCGCAGCAACCGGTGTCACAGTAGTTGTTCGACAGCTCGACCCGCTGCGGTTCGGCGCCGGCCCTCAGCGGCCACGTTTCGGGCGGGCCGATCAGCATCTCGTGGAAGAGACTCGAATCGCTGTCGGGGTGGATCGTCTCCACGACATCCACCCCGTCGACCATCAGACGGATCCGCGCCGACGATCCCCATGCCCCCGGATCCACGGGGCCATGGCGAAGGGAAAGGACGTTGAACGGCTCGGAAAGCTCCATCTCCTCATGATCACACCTTCGGACCGGCAGACCCGTCGGGCACCATCACGGGATGAACAATTGGATCGCCCATCGCATGGCGGACGGCGTCCGTGTCCGCGGAACCTGGCGCCACGCGACCACCTTGACGAGCAGCATGATCGGCCCGATAGGACCTAGGCGGTTTCGTTTGGATCTGTCAGTCGTTGGTCCGGGTGTGCCGTTGACTGATGCGCAGTGGGCGCGGATCGAGCCGTTGCTGCCGAACCGGATGCCGAAGAGGGGTGGCCGCTGGCGGGACCACCGTGAGGTGATCGACGCGATCGCCTTCAAGTTCCGGACGGGAACGCAGTGGGTGCATCTGCCGGAGAAGTACGGCAATTGGCGGGGCGTCTACAACCGGCTGCGGATGTGGGCCGTCGATGGCACCTGGGAGCGGGTGTTCACCGCGCTGATGGCCCAGGCCGACGCCGACAAGGAGTTTGACTGGGTCGTCTCGGTGGACTCCACCATCGTGCGCGCTCATCAGCACGCCGCCGGGGCCCGCAAAAAAGGGCGCCAGCGGCCGAGCCGCACGACCACGCCATCGGCCGGTCGCGTGGGGGACGTACAACGAAGATCCATCTTGCTGCCGACGGTCGCTGTCGGCCCCTCGCATTCGTCCTGACCGGTGGCCAAGCGGGCGACGCACCCACCTTCGTGGACGTCATGGCCGGCCTCCGTGTACCGCGTCGCCGCGGACGGCCCCGAACCAGGCCGGACGTAGTCATGGCCGACACGGCGTATTCCTCCCGCGCGATCCGCGACCACCTGAGGAAGCGCGGCATCCGTGCGGTGATCCCCGTGCCAGCAGATCAACGTGGCCATCGGCTGCGTCGGGGCAGCCGGGGCGGGAGACCGCCGGCGTTCGACCGCGAGACCTACAAGCAGCGCAACACCGTCGAACGGTGCATCAACCGCCTGAAGCAGTGGCGCGGCATCGCCACGCGCTACGAGAAGACCGCGACCATCTACCTGGCCGGACTCCATATTGCCGGCATCTTCCTCTGGTCCGCCTGCTGACCCAGGGAAGCTGTGCAGTGTCAGATGACGTAGATCGGTACACCCATTGTCAGACGCTGCTGGCAGCATCACCGCTATGAACGCCATAGTCACCACCCCGCCGCGGCCGTTCGACATCACCGCGCTCTTCCCTGAACTGGCCCCGCTGGCGCGCACGGCGACCCGACTGCACCCGCGCCCCGGGTCGCCGACCGTGCACGACAGCTCCGTCGGGGGGCCGCTCCTGTGGCCCGCCAACGAGCCGTGGCCGTACTGCGACGAGCCGCACGACAGCCGCGCGGCGCCGGTCGTCCACTCCCCGGACGACGTCCGGCTCCTCCGTCAGGACCGTGCCGCAGCAGCCGAGCGGCGGCGCCTCGACCCCGAGGCACCCCAGTGGACTGCCGAGGAACGGGCCACCTGGGAGCGGCTCTCGGACCGCCCGTGGTTCGACGGCCCGATCCCCCTCCTCCCCGTCGCCCAGCTCTACGCTCGCGACATCCCCTTCCCGCGCCCGCCCGACGCGGACCTACTCCAGGTCCTCTGGTGCCCCTTCGACCACGCGGAACATGCCAGCCCCAAAGCCGCACTGTTCTGGCACTCCTCCGCCACCGTCACCGACGTTCTCGACGCACCGCCCGAGCCACCCATCATCCAGCGGGACTGCTACCTCCCTCAGCCGTGCCTCTTCTCACCGGAGCAGGTCACCGAATATCCCCACCCCTCGGAACTGAGCAATGAGCTTCAGGACCAGCTGGACGACGAGAGCCGCTGGCAGACAATCGACCCCGAGCGGTACCAGGCGTACGCGGACGACCCGGGCGAGCTCTATCTGAACAACCTCTCCACCGCGCCCGGCTGGAAGACCGGCGGCTGGACCTGCTGGAGCCGCACCGATCCCAAGCCCCTTCCCTGCCCCGAGTGCGGCACCGAGCAGGTCCCGCTCCTCACCATCGCCTCCTGGGAATGGGACGGCGGCAGCGGGACCTGGATCGCCGAGGAGGACCGGACGGACCCGGCCCCGCCTCCCCTGGGCGCCCAGGACGGCAACTTCACGCTCATCGACATCGTCGGCGGCTACAACCTCCAACTCCACGCCTGCCCGGCCGACCCGTCCCACCCCCACATCGAACTGGT
This sequence comes from Streptomyces sp. NPDC045701, assembly GCF_056432045.1. Lineage (NCBI taxonomy): Bacteria > Bacillati > Actinomycetota > Actinomycetes > Kitasatosporales > Streptomycetaceae > Streptomyces > Streptomyces sp. NPDC045701. The sequence goes on from NZ_JBWKJV010000039.1 coordinate 13,298, forward strand.
CCCGTGAGGTCTTGCGGAAGTCCTCCGCGCCGACGCGCACGCCACAATCGGCACGGCGATCGACTCTCCAGTCAGCAGCCTTGGCCAACTACCCAGATGATCCGAACGACGGGCCCTAGTGACCTGAGTCAAAGGTTCGTCGTTGGTTGGGTATGAGTCGTCCGGGTCCGAAGATTCCGCCGTTGTCGGTGACTGATGCCCAGCGGGCTGTGCTGGAGAGCTGGGTGCGTCGCCGGACGACGGCCCAGGCTCTGGCTTCCTTGAACGCGGCCTGGACGGCTTATGTGACGACCCACGGCCCGGCGTCCCACGGAAGATCACCGATGCCGACGTCGAGCGGGTCATCGTCAAGACGCTCGAGGAGACACCGAAGAACGCGACCCACTGGTCGACTAGGTCGATGGCCGCGGCCACGGGCATGTCACAGTCGACGGTCTCGCGGATCTGGCGGACATTCGCCCTGGCACCGCACCGGGCCCAGACGTTCAAGCTGTCCACCGACCCGTTGTTCATCGACAAGGTCCGTGACGTCGTCGGTCTCTATCTCCATCCGCCGGAGAAGGCTCTCGTTCTCTGCGTGGACGAGAAGTCGCAGATCCAGGCCATGGACCGGTCCCAGCCTGTTCTACCAATGGTGCCCGGAGTTCCCGAACGCCGGGGTCACGACTACGTCCGGGCTGGCACCACGACCCTCTTCGCCGCCCTCCAGGTCGCCACCGGCAAGGTGATCGGCTCCCTCCACCGCCGTCACCGGGCAGCCGAGTTTAAGAAGTTCCTCAGGAAACTCGACAAGGAAGTTCCCGAGGGCCTCGACGTCCACCTGATTCTGGACAACTACGCGACCCACAAGACACCCGACATCAAGAAGTGGCTGCTGGCCCACCCACGGTTCCACCTGCACTTCACGCCAACCAGCGCGTCCTGGCTGAACCTGGTCGAGCGGTGGTTCGCCGAACTCACGCAGAAGAAGCTCAGGCGCGGCGTCCACCGCTCCGTCCAAGCCCTCGAACGCGACATCCGGGCCTGGCTCGCCGACTGGAACGAGCACCCCAGACCGTTCGTCTGGACGAAGACCGCCGACGAGATCCTGGACAAGGTCGCGGCCTACTGCCACCGAATCTCTGGTTCGGATCGTTAGCTCACTGCGGGTTCCTTCAATCCGCCTGCGGAGGCGCACGTCACTCACACGGTCCCCGTACCACCGCCGGTGCGGCTGCGTGCACATCGGCCACGGCTCGCCCGCCGGCCAGGGGAGGGGCCCGCCCACGGAGCTCCCCTGCGGCCCCGGGTTCCCGGGCCTGGGATGCAGGCGGGTCGCCATGCGGCGGTGAGCGGCCAGCTCGGGGAAGACGGCCTCGATGCTGACGGGGCGGGCGGGGGTGGTGCGGGTCATCTCGGTCCTGTTCGTCTCACCACGTGTCATCGCGCGTGCAGTGTACGGAGACGGCCCTCAATGAGCCGGGGCCGCGACCTCACGGTCGCGGTCCCGGTCGGGGAACGGCCCGAAAGCCGTCCTCCTCGGCATGCATTTGTTTTCCGTGTGTTCCGCCGGCACTACCTCAGTGCGAAGTTCAGCGCACTGACATGCCGGAGACACCGCGACCGCTGGCGCGCCGGAACAGGACCGCCCGCGCGCTGCACCCGTCCGAGGCTACCCCGGCCGGCCGCTCGTCGAGCGACTGTTCCCGCCCACCCGCGGCAGCGCTCTGGCCGCGCACCAACTCTTCCGCCCCCCGGCTGGACCTCACCGTGACCACGCTGCTGGCCGGGGAGAGCGAGCTGGCCCCCTCGCTGGCGTCCGCTACGCCGACGATCACCGCGGCGTACCGCCAGTGGGAGATCCTCGGACGGCCCGGCGTCGTATGACGTCGACCGGCATGCCGCCGTGGGCAGCAAGGAGGTGGTGCAGCTTGTGCCACGCCTTCTCGATGCTGAAGAACGGTGCCTTCTCGGGTGGCAGCGGCTCTCCTTCGGCCCAAGCATCGCCCAGCTCATCGATGTGATCCTGTGCCCAGGAAGGATCACTTAACGACCGCCGCAGCTCGGCAGGGGACAGACGAACGTACTCGCAGTGGATGCCCATGGGCGCGACGCTAGCCGCAGGCACTGACAAGCCTCCAGCCATGTCCGTCGACTCCTCGCTGGACAGCCATAAGAAACGGCGTCTAAACCGCGACGCGCAGCATGAACTGCCAGCTCAAGACCTCTGAACACTGATATGCCTCGCACCAGGCAGAATGAGCGGCATGGTCAACGAGGGGAACGACGGCTTCACGCTGCCGTGGGGGGACCAGGTTTCTACCGGCCGGAGGACGGCCCGCTTCCCCAGACTGAACTGAAGGCGTTCCGCGCCGCTCTGTATGCCGCTTCCCGCGTCGCTGGAGGCGAAGTAGGTGAGGTGGAGGAACGGGTGTACCCCCGGACCCTCCACACCGCAAGGGTCGTTGGACGCGAAGGCGGTCCTGAGCAGCGAACGACTCGCCACACCGCTCTCCGGCGTGGACACCTCAGTGCTCACGGAGGGCGAATGGCGTGAGGTCCGTTTCTACGGCATCACAACGTTGGGCGGAGTCCTCTTCATCGCCTGGGACTGACATACCGGCAGTGTGCAGGACAGCGGTGACCAAAGGGGCGGGCCGGTCGTCGAGGGCCAGCGCGAGCGGCCGGGCAGTGGCCTTAGAGATCCAGCCGAAGGGGAGCCCGTTGTGCTCGACCCGGCCGTCAGCGAGGCGACCAGCGATTCGGTGCGTCACGGCGGCGGGCGGGGGACACTGCGGCGTACGGCCGACACCCTGATCGCCGAAACCCGTGACCGCGGCAGAATGACCGATCCGCTCATCGGCCGACGCCGCCCCGATCCTCTTTCCGCGGCCGGCGGGCGGGGCGTGTGGATCATGCACCAGCTGTGCGACCTGGTGGGGACGCGTGCATTCCGCTCCGGCCTGGTCGTACGCCTGCACAATGACACTGGACTGACCCGGGACCGTCCGGATCGACACGTCGGGGGAACGGTGCACGGCCGCCCGGGCGGCCTCAGCCGATGAGAGTGCCCCTCGGGCGGTGCCCTCTCCTCCCAGGGGACTCCCCCCCCGCCCGGGGCCCGGCCGGAGCCGCACGGTCCGCCGTGTCGCGGTGCCCCGGATCCCCTCCGTCCAGGCCCGTCGGCGTGATGACGAAAGCCGCCGGCCGGCGCGGGAAGTGGATCCCGCGCCGGCCGGTGGTGTCCTGGGCTGCCGTGTCAGCCCTTGTGGATCACGATGTTGCCACCCGAGACAGCCGTCGTCGGTTCCGCGGTGTCACCGGCTCCGATCTGGTTGTCATAGATCAGCGTGCTGTCCGCGGTCCTCCAGATCTTCATCCGGAACTTGTCCGGACCGCTGTCCGTCGCGGTGAGCATGAAGCCGTAGCCGTCCGCGCCGTTGACCGTACCGGTGCCCTTGAAGATGGCCTTGTTGCCGGCCACCACCAGCCACTGGTGATGGCTGGAGTGGAAGTTCAGGGCTCCCGCCTTGAACTGGAACTCGGTGCTGCCGGTGGGCTCGGACGCGCCGTTCTTGTACTTCGACACGAAGCCGAAGTTGGCGCGCCCGGTGGCGTCCGGGTCCGCCGGGTAGGCCCCGGCCGGAGACACGATCCAGCCGCCGCCCGTGACGAAGCCGCCGTCGGGGTCGTACACGACGACGAACCCGCAGTTCTTGGTGTCCCAACCCCCGTCGTCGTCGGTCACGGTGACGGCGATGTCGTAGATTCCCGCAGCGGTGTACTGGTGGCCGGCGTCGACGGGAGATGTCACCGGCGTCACCGAGGTGGTTCCGTCACCCCAGGCGACCTTCATCTCATGGGTGTCGAGGGTGCCCGGATCGGTGAAGGTGCCGCCGATCGACACATCGCTGCCGACCGCGCTGGGCGCCAGGGGACACGAGGTCAGCGACAGACTCGGCGCCACGTTCTGCACCGTCACCGTGGCACTGTCGTCGTCGGCCAGGCCGTTGTCGTCGGTCACGGTCAAGGTCACGGCGTCGGCTCCGTCATCGAGACCGGCGTACGTCGCCACCGCGCTGCTCGTGTCGGAGAGCGTGCCGACCCCCGCCTGAGCACCGCTCCAGGCGTACGACGTGATCACGCCGTCCGTGTCATGGCTGCCGGACCCGTCGAGCGTCACGGACGAACCCTCGGCGACGGACTTGTCGGGGCCCGCCTCCGCGACCGGAGGCACGCAGTTGACGGTGACCACGACCGGCGGGAAGGCCACCGCGGCGTTCTCGTCATCGTCGTAGACCACGGAGGAGTTCACCCCGAGCGGACCGCAGGGCGCGCCGACATGCTTGACCTGATAGGTGATCACCAGGTTCTCGTCACCGAGGTCCGCCCGGGACCACGTGAAGCCGTCCGGCGTCACACCGCCGATCGACGATCCGGCCAGGTTGGCGGTCACGGAGCCGGGGACCAGCGTCCACGGTGGTGCCAGAGTGACGGTGACGGAGGGGTGCGTGGCACCGGGTACCGACACCGCCGCGACCAGTTCCTCCAGGAGGTCGGCGAGGTCGTCGAAGCCGCCCGCCGAGAACGTGTTGGCGGATCCGGCGCCGCTCGCGACCGTCTCCAGCGTGGCCTGGCTGACGCCGTCGCCGACGCCGACCGCGAACACCGTCGCTTTGCCCTGGAGGGCCGTGGCCGCCGGGCCCGTGGGGTCACCCGGGTTCGCGTTGCCGTCGGTGATCACGATGACCACCTGGTTGCGCTGGGGATCGTCCGCACCGAGCAGGGCACCGGCCTGGTCGAGACCACAGGAGATACAGGTGGTGCTGCGCATCTGGGGGTTGTTGGTGATGGCGGACCGGACGGCGGTTTCGTTGTCGCTGAGCGGGCTGACGTTTTCCGCGACGTTCGAGAAGCCGACGACGCCCACCCTGCCGCCGTTGGCGAAGAGTCCGTCGTCGGCGACGGCCTCCACGACACTGTCCGCGAAGCTCGAAAGCTGGTCGAACTCCGTGTCGTTGATGCTGCCGGACTCGTCGAGCACCAGGACGAGATCGGTGGGCGTCGACTGGGTGCTGCTCTCGCCGTCCAGGGTCAGCGTCACGGTGGACGTACCGAACCGGTCGACCGACGTGGGACTGGCCGAAGCGCCGGGCAGCGGTGCGGCTGACGCTGCGGGAGCCCAGACCAGCGCGCCGGTGGCGGCCACGGCGAAGGCGGCGGCACTGGCCATGAGGCGACGAAGACGCAGGGGTCTGCGCCCGCGCATGACGGTTGGATACACGATTCCCCCCTCGGAATCATCACGGGACCGGTACCTGACGCACCGGTCTCCGCGTTCGTTCCGGCACGGAGAATGGCTCACGGAGGGTAGTCCGTCAATAACACCGGAGAATCGCTTCTTTGTGCGCCAGGCAGGACGCCGGAACGATTTCGGTGGCGCTCGGGCGGCTGCCGGACTGCCACAGGGATGGGCCGCCCCTTTTGTGCCCGGCTCCCCTGGCGCCGCGAGCGAGCCGGCGGGCGTCGCAGGGCCAGGCTGGACTTTCCGGACACGCCCTAGGCGCGTACCGCCGCATCACACTGCTCCATCGCCGCCCTCGGGTCGAGCGCGTACGTGCCGTCGCCGAAGAGCTCGAACGTCATCCAGCCGTCATAACCGTGCCGTTCGAGGGCGTGCAGGTAGTCGGCCAGGGGCAGTTCGCCGTCGCCCCACGCCAGGTGTCCCATGGGGCGGCCGTCGATCAGGTGCACGTGGCGGATGCGGTCGCCGAGCGCGGCGAAGGCGTCGTCGACGGATTCGCCGGCCACGGCCATCGTCACCGTGTCGAGCACCGCCCCGAGACGGGCGGCGCCGATCTGGTCGAGCATCGCCGCCAACGTGGGCGAGTCGTTGACCAGGTTCGATTCGACGCGCTGGAGTGGTTCGAGGACGCATGTCACTCCCAACGTGTCCGCGTAGGCGGCGATGTCACCGATCGCGTCGACCGACCGGCGCCAGCCCACCTCCACCGGCTCGTCCTCGCCGCCCCGGCCCGGTGTCAGCAGCAACTTCTCCGCGCCGAGCTCGACGCAGAGTTCGGCCGCACGGCGGAACATGGCGATGCTCTGCGCGCGCAGCCAGTCGACCGGGGAGGCCACGTTGACCGGGTACATCACCTGCTCGGGCGTCAGGCAGTACGCCGCGAGACCACGTACCTCGATGCGGCGGCGCATGTCGCGTGCCTCCGCGTTGCCGATCTGCGGAATGTGCAGGTGCGGGGCGACGCCCCACAGTTCGAGCCGCTCGCGGCCCAGTGCGGCCGCGTCGTCCAGGAACGTGTCGAACGGCAGGTGCTGGTAGGCGAAATTGGTTCCGGTCAACCGCGGCAGGCGGGCGATCGGCATGCGATCTTCCTTTCGTTCGGGAAGGGACCGTTCACTTGCCGATGCCGTCGGCCAGTCCCTTGACGATGTAGCGCTGGCCGAAGAGGAACAGGAGGACGACCGGCACGGCGGCGATCACCATGCTGGCGAACACGACGGGGAAGTCGGTGCCGTGCTTGCTCATCAGGCTCGTCAGGCCGACCGGCAGGGTCTGCACGTCACTGCCGTTGGTGAACACCATGGCGAACAGGTACTCGTTCCACGCGAAGAGCACGTGCAGCAGGACGGTGGACGTGATGATGGGCTTGCACATCGGCAGAATGATCCGCCAGAACGCGGTCCAGCGGCCGGCACCGTCGATTTGCGCCGCCTCGTCCACCTCGCGCGGCAGGTCGATCATGTAGGCACGGATGAGGAAGGTGGTGAACGGGACACGGAAGGCCGTGTACAGGATGAGCAGCGCCCAGAAGCTGTTGTACAGCCCGATCGACTGGAACATGCGCACCAGCGGGACGAGGGCGACGGTCGGGGTGAGCATGAGGCCGCCGAGGATGGCGGCGGTGAGCACCTTGTTGAGCGGGATGTTCACCCGCGTCAGTCCGTAAGCCGCCCAGGCGCTGATGAAAACGGTAGCAACGGTCGAAGTCACCGTGACCAGGACGCTCGTCACAAGGTAGTGGCTCACGCCGCGGTTCCACGCGGCGCGGTAGTTGTCGAAGCTGAAGTCGGTGGGAAGCGCGAAGGGGTTGCCGAAGAGTTCGGCGTTGTTCTTGAACCCGTTCAGCACCATCCACAGGAGCGGATACAGCACCACCACCGCGAGGCCGAGCAGGAAGGCCCACATGAACAGGCGCGCGATCACGCCGAGAAAGCCGAGACGGCTCACCATTCCACCCTTCTCCTACGGGTGAACCACAGCTGCGCCATCGCGATCGTGATCGTGATCACGAAGATCACGGTGCCGATGGCCGCGGCGTAACCGAAGTCGTTGCGTACGAAGCCGTTGCGGTACAGCCACGTGCCGAGCACGTGGGTCGAGTTGTCGGGCCCTCCGCTGGTCATCACCATGACCTCGTTGAACACCTGGAAGGCACCCGACACGGTGACCAAGACCATCAGGCCGGTCATCTCCCGTACGAGCGGGAGCGTCACTTGGAAGAAGCGGCGGACGGGTCCGGCGCCGTCGAGCGCGGCCGCTTCGTGGAGTTCCGCGGGGATGCGCTGGATGGCGACGGCGAACAGCAGCGTCGAGTATCCGAAGCCCTGCCACTGGCTCATCACGATGATCGCCGTCATCGCGGTGCTCTCCTGGCCCAGCCACGCGTGGTCGAACGTGCCGGGACCGGCCGCCTCCAGGGCATGGTTGAGCAGGCCCAGGTTGGGCTCGTAGATGAAGTAGAAGAGCAGTCCCGCGACGGTCAGTGAGATCGCGGAGGGGATGAAGTAGATCGTCCGCAGGGCGCGCTGCCACCGCGTACTGCCGATGCTCTCGACGAGCGCGGCGAGCAGCAGGGCCCCGAAGACCTGGAAGACGACGGACAGCAGGGCGTACCAGAGATTGTTGGTGAAGGAGGTCCAGAAGACCGGGTCGGAGAACAGGTCGCGGTAGTTGCCCAGGCCGACGAACTCCTGGCTGCCGCTGTAGATGTCCCAGCTCAGCGTGGAGTACCCGAAGTTCTGGACGAGCGGGAGGTAGACGAAGACGGAGAGCAGGACGAGGGCCGGCACCATCCACACGAGCCCGGCTGCTCTTCGGTACAGGGTGCGCACCGGATTGATTCCCTTCGGCCGCGCCGGTCACTTGGCGGAGTCGGATGCCCGGCGCACGCTGTCCATGACCTGCTCGGGCGACCTGCTGCCGCTGATGAGAGCCTCACCGCCGGCCAGCCATGCGTCGGCGACCTCGGGCGTGGTGACCATGTCCAGCCAACCGGCGAGCCGCGGGGCCTGGTTGACCAGGTGGATGCCCTCTTGGACCGCCTTGCTGGACGTCTGGGGCGTCACCGCGCCGATCACGGTGCTCGGCTGGCCGTAGGGCGGTGCGGAGAGGGTCTTCGCGCTGGCGGCGCTGGTCAGGAACTTCATGAAGTCGACGGCGAGAGCGGCACGCGGCGACCGGGCGTTGACGAAGTATCCCTCGGGCGCCCCTTCGACGACCTTCGGATCTCCCCCGGCCTCCGCGGCGGCGGGGAGCGGGAAGATACCGAGGTCCTCCGGCTTCAGACCGGCCCCGGACGTGGTGCTGTCGAACTCCAGGATCTCCTGGTAGTACATGGCGGCCTTGCGCTGCGCGAACGCCTCCTGCGCCGAGGTGTACAAAACGCCGTTGGTGCCCCGCCCGGTATTGGTGCAGCCGGACACGAGGGTCCTGAATTGCTTGAGCGCGGAAAGGTAGCCCGGGTCGTCCCAGGTGGCGGTCTTCGGGGCGTAGTCGGCCTCGCGGACGTCGGTCGGCACGTTGTGCGCGAAGAGCTGCTGGAGGTAGTGCAGGGCGGGCCAGCCGTCCTTGTTGCCGAAGGCGATCGGCTCGTAGCCGGCCTTGCGCAGGACGGGGCAGACGGCGATCAGTTCCTCGAAGGTCTTCGGCACCTCGACGCCGGCCTTGTCGAAGGCCGACTTGTTGTAGCCCATGAACTTGCCGTTGTTGTACAGCGGGACGCCGTAGTAGCGGCCGTCGCGGGCGAACGCCGACAGGGAGGACTCGCTGAAGGTCTTGCCCCATGCGGTGCCGGGGCCGATCACCTTGGTGAGGTCCGCCGCGCGGCCGCCGCGGATGAAGTTCTCCGCCCAGTTGCCCGTCCAGGTGAAGTAGATGTCGGGCAGGGCGTCGGATGCGGTGAGTGTCTTGGTCTTGTCCTTGATGCTCTGGTCGGTCTCTTGGATCAGCTCGACGTCCACTTTCGGGTGTTGCCGCTCGTACGCGGCGGCGAAGTCTTCGAAGTAGGGCTCCAGGGGCTCGCCGGCGAACTTGGTGAGGATGCTCAGAGTGCCGGAGTACTCCGGCGTCGCGGTCACGTCGGCCGCCGGACCCTTCGCCGGTCCGGCGAAGCAGCCGGTGAGGACGAGTGCCGAGGCCCCGAGGAGTGCCGCGGACCGCGTCAGAGCGCGTGCGCGCATGGGCGTCCTTTCGTCGAGTGGACGGCCCGCCGAAGGCGCGGGCACGTCGGATCCGCTGCTGGGGAGTCCGTGGGACGGCCCCTGGCGTGCGGCGACTGTACAGAGAATCTGATACCGGTACCAGAGCGGGGACGAGATATTCTGCGGGACGGTGCGGAGGTCGCGCCGTCACGTCGGCTCCCCTCTCTCCTTCCTGTGCACGAAAGCCCATGTCAAAAGCATCTCCTGGCACGATCGCGAACTTCCGGGAAGTTCAGTGCTGTTGACGCCGCCGACACGCTGTGTCAGCGTATGGACCGCGTGATACCGGTATCAGGTCGCTCAGCGCCGCCGGCCGCACCCGTTCCCGAAAGGACGCGAAGATGCTCGGATTCGACGAGCCGGAATTCCTCTCCCAGCTGGCGAGCACGGTGGCTCTGCGCCCCCGGATCGAGGAACTCGCCGACCGCCTCACGGACGAAGGCTTCGACAACCTCTTCCTCGTCGGCGCCGGCGGAACCTACGCCCAGATGTGGCCGTACGAGCGACTCGCCCGTCGCACCTCGACGCTGCCTGTCCACGCCGTCATCGCGGCAGAGCTGGTGACCGGGGCCGAGGCGACGCTCGGCGGACGCTCGGTCGCCGTCTTCACCTCGGTGTCGGGCACCACCGAGGACAGCCTCCGCGCCATCGAGTACTGCAAGGCGAAGGGCGTGCGCACCGTCGGATTCACGGGCTACCCCGACTCCCCGGTCGCCCGGAGCGTCGACGTGGCGCTCGTGTCCGAGCCGAAGGCCTGGCCCTTCGACCCGCAGATGCTGCTGCTCATGAGCCGGTTGCTCGCGCGCCGAGGCGAATTCGAGGGGTACGAGAGGCTCGCCGGCGAACTCGCCGGACTGCCCGCCGCCCTCCTCGACGTGGCGCGGCAGGCCGAGCCGAGGGCCGCCGCCTTCGCCGAGGCCCACAAGGACACCGACTACCACTTCCTGGTCGGCGGCGGAAACCTGTGGGGGTTCACCTACCTGTACTCCATGTGCATCCTCGAGGAGATGCAGTGGCTGCGCACCACCCGTGTGCACAGCGCCGAGTTCTTCCACGGCTCGCTGGAACTCCTCGAAGAGGACACCAGCGTGCTGATCTTCCAGGGCGAGGACGAGACACGCGCCCTCACCGGCCGGGTCGAGGCCTTCGCCAAGCGCATCTCCCGCGACGTGACGGTCTTCGACACGCGTGACTACGCGCTGGCCGGCATCAGTCCGGAGTTCCGGGGCCTGCTCGCGCCGCTGGTGCTCGACACCGTCATGGGCCGGGTCAGCAAGCACCTCGAGCGGGTGCGCGGCCACTCGCTGGACCTGCGTCGCTACTACCGCGTCATGGACTACTGAGACGCGCGGCGGTCGCCGCCGCTGCGGGGAGAACACCGGCGGCAGCGGCCGGCGCGGCGCCCTCGTCCCGCCGGCGTACGGCCGCAGCCCCCGTTTCCGCAGTCCGCACCCGCCCGGCACCGGGTCCGGTGCCGGGCGCCCGTCCGTGCCCCCGCCCCGTGGCGTGCCGGGCCAGCGCACAGGAGAACCCATGAGAGTCCTCGGCTTTGGTGACAACATCGTCGACCGGTTCGTCGACCGCGGCATCGACTACCCGGGCGGCAACAGTGTGAACGTCGCCGTCTACGCGAGACGCCTCGGCATGGAGGCGGCGTATCTCGGGGTGTTCGGCGACGACGCCCTCGGCGGCTTCCTGCGCGAGGCCATCGCGGACACCGGGGTGGCCGTCGACCGGTGCGCCGTGCGTGAGGGCGAGAGCGGCGTGTCGACCCTGCGGGTCGACTCCGGGGACCGTGTCTTCCTCGGCTGGAACGGCGGAGGCGTCACCGTACGCGAGCCGCTCGTCCTCGACAGTGGTTTGCTCGACTACGTGTCGTCCTTCGACCTGGTGCACTCCAGTGTGTACTCGGGCAGCGAGGGCGAGCTGCCCAAGCTCACCCGGCTCGACACGCTCACGAGTTTCGACCTGTCCAGTGAGGAGGAGTACCGCACACCCGGGTACCTGGACCGGGTCTGCCCGCACGCCGACCTGGTGCTGCTGTCCTGCTCCCACCTGGACGAGGAGGCCACCCGGAACCTGCTGGCCGAGACGGTGGCACGGGGAGCGGGGCTCGCGCTCGCCACTCGAGGTGCCGAAGGCGCCGTCGCCCACGACAGCCGCACCACCGTGGCGGCACCGGCGCGTTCCCTGGTCGACGATACGTCCCTCGTCGACACGATGGGCTGTGGTGATGCCTTCCTCGCCGGTTTCGTGGTCTCGCTGCTGCGCGCGGGCTGGCGGAGGTCCACCCCGCCGGGCCGCGATCAGCTGGAGCGTGCGCTGCACGACGGGGCGGACGCCGCCCATGACCAGTGCTTCACCGAGGCGGCGTTCGGCCGTGGCCGGCCCACCCGCCGACCGGCTGTGTCTAGCATGTGGACAGCCGTCGACCACGAGAAGTGAGGTACCGAGCGATGTCAGGAGAGCGGCCCCGCCCGTCGGCGCCCCCGACGATCTCCGAGGTGGCCGCGGAGGCCGGGGTCGGCCGGGCGACCGCCGCCCGCACGCTCGGCGGATACGGATACGTCAGCCCCGAGTTGAAGGAGCGGGTGCTCGCCGCGGCCGAGAAGCTCGGCTACCGCGCGAACGCGCTGGCCCGCAGCGTGTCGACAGGCGTGTCCCACACCCTGGGGGTCATCGTCGCGGACATTGGCAACCCGTTCTTCGCGGGTGTCGTCCGTGGTATCTGCGACACCTCACGCGCCCGCGGATTCGACACGCTGGTCCTCAGTACGTACGAGAATCTCGACGAGGAGGTCGCGGCGGCCAACGTTCTCATCGACAAGCGCGTCGACGGCATGATCGTGGCGTCCGCCGCGGTCGACCACTCCTCGGTCGGCCACATCCGCACGGCCCTGGACCGCGGGATCCCCGTCGTCCTCGTCGACCGCGCGGTGTCCTCGCTGGAACTGGACACCGTCGTCATCGACAACCGGGACGCGGCGCGCGGGGCGGTCGAGAAGCTCATCGCGGCCGGTCACCGGCGCATCGGGTTCGTCTGGGGGCCGCCGGTGGACAAGGCTCCCGCGACCCGGCGGGAACTGATCGCCGCCGCGTCCCTGAATCTGTGGACCGACGGGGAGCGGTTGTGCGGATACCTCGACGCGCTCGACGACGCGGGCATTCCCTTCGACCCCGAACTGGTGATGGTCGGGCCGAAGGAGGAGGAACGGGCGGCTCAGGAGGTCGGCCGGATGCTCGATCTTCCCGACCGCGTCACCGGACTGTTCTGCACCGAGACCGACGGCGTCACCGGTGCCCTGCGGGCCATTCGCGCGCGGGAGTTGTCCTGTCCGCGGGATGTGTCCCTGATCGGGTTCGACGACAGCGCCTGGGCCGCCGTCATGGTGCCGCCGCTGACCATGATCGAGCAGCCGGTGCACCAACTCGGCTCCACGGCCGCGGAGGTACTGCTCGACGTCCTCGAAGGAGCCGAAGCGCGACGCGAGATGCACACGCTGCCCAGTCGCCTCGTGGAACGTTCGTCGGTCGCGCCGCCGCCCCGGCGGTCGTGAGGGTCTGGGCCGGGGATGGGTGGCCGCTCCCTCGGGGGCGCCTGAGGTGTCTGTCGCACAGCCGGGATGCGGGCATCGTCGCCATCGCCACGGGCGCGCGGTACCCGTGGGCGCACGCCGCACGCGAGGGCACCGGCTTCCAGCGTGACGGGCCCGGTGCCCACCACCCGCCGGCGGACGCCTCCAGCGCCACCGTGGGCGACCCGGTTCGCTGCGCCGACCGGCACGGAACCGGCGTGAACACGAGCAGTCGGAGGTTCATGGCGACGCCGCCCGGGACCTCCCGCGGCTTCTCCCCGGCCAGTGGAGTGCGACGGTCCACTCGACTCCCACCCTGTCTGGCAGGAGGACCCAAGTTGCCTGGACATGGGACGGCAGAACTGGGCCGCGCCCTCGGCCCGGCCCCTTTCCGCCGCTACTCCGACGGGAGCCGACCTTGTCGGGGTTACCGCTGTCCCGAGGAGACGCCGGTCGCAGGGTGGCAGTGCAGGTCACCGGACCCTCCAGTCTCCAGCAGATGGCAAGCAAGACCCTGGCTCGCGGTACGGGCGGCTTCGTCGAGGACTGCGAGCACCCGGGGCCAGATGGTCGAAGTGCCCGCACCTGTACAAGCTGCGGTACCGGGATGCGGCGGGCAAGCAGGTGGAGGAGTCAGGGTTCGCCGTCCAGAACGACACGATCCAGCGGTTGACGGATGTCTACGACGCCAAGAAGGCGGCTCCGCCTGCCGTACCAGCTCAGTACCCGGAAAGCCGCTGCCGCCGATGATCAGCACAGTCGTGCCGCTTCACGCTACGGGCGAGCGCCGCCGCCCAGAACCACTTCGGCAGCACTCGCCGGTCTAGCGGCCAGGGAGACGAGAGCGGCGGAACACCATCAAGCAGCTCCTCACATCCGTCCCCCACCATCGACCAGCAGCCGCTCTCCGCCCGATCTGAGGCAGGGACCGCCTATGCCCATGCAGATGATCGTCATCTGCCGCGAGTTCGGCCGCGCTCGGATCCGCGGGCCCCGCGGGTGCCTCAACGGGCCTGTTCCCGGAAGGGTGCGGTCGTCAGACCGGATGGCCCCTCAACCCTCCTCACCTGTGGGAACGACTGTCCGGGCGGTATCCGGACAGCGTCCGGCGGGGTTCGCGCCAACGTCCACCGACCGGCTGCGGCTCGAGTACGCGGTCGGCTGCACTGGTCCCTGGCCGCTTCGCGGAGGGCCGGGAAAGCGTGCAGGACATGAGGGCGGGTGGGAGCGGATTTCGCATGTTGACGATCAATGTGGGTGTGCTGCTCACGGTCATCGTGGTGATGCGGCTACGCCGCAGAACCCAGGCCAGAAGCCGTGTCGAGGAACGCAATACCGCCCTCTTCGTCCTGGCCCTGGGCATCGTAATCGCGCCGACCCCTCTGGGCCAGGGCATCTTCGACGTGATCAAGCAACTGGTGAGCGGCGTCTCGCAGGCCGGCTCATGAGCCGGCGCGCCCGGCCAGGTATTCGCCGCTCCCCTGCCGCCCGCCGACGACGTACATCTCCCGTCACTCGACGTCGGCCCACCGCACGGCGTCGTACGGCTCCCCGCCGACGGAGGCCGACCTCCGGCTGGGAGCAGGCCGGTCCACTGCTCCTGGTGCTCGCCGTGGTGTGGAGCCTGGTCATCGGCGCGCTGCGGTGGCTGGCCGCGCACCCCTGGGTACCGATCGTGCCGCTGTTGGTCGCGGCGGCGGTCGGCGGGGTCCGGCTGCACCGGCGCCGGGAGACAGCCCGCTGGAACCGGGTGCGAGAGCAGGGACTGCGTTACGAGCTGCCGCAGATCGACGCCCTGCATCACCGGCAGTTCGAGGAAGCGGTACGGGATCTGATGCGTCGCGACGGCTGCCCTGGGGCGACCCGGGTGGGCGGGGCCGGTGACAACGGCGCCGACGTGAAGGCCACCGATCCCTTCGGCCGCCTCTGGGTCATCCAGTGCAAGCACCGCAAGGCTGGACTGGCCGGCTCCGCGGTGGGAACCCCGGACCTGCACGTCCTCAACGGCACCGGCCGCCCCGTCCACAAAGGCGACGTCGTCGTATTGGTCACCAACGGCCGCTTCACGGACAAGGCCGTCGCCTTCGCCCGTTCCCAGCGACTCCTCCTGGTCGACCGCCACCTCCTCGCCCGGTGGGCCGCCGGCTCCACCCCGCTGTGGGAACTCCTGGGTTCGGTTCCCTCTCCCCGCCGTCCCGCTTCCGGGTCCTGATCCCCGCCGCGTTCGGCCGCATCAGGTGACCGGACGGGTGGGGAAGGCTCACACGTGCCGCGTGGCTTCCTCGACGCCCGCCACGGCCGCGGCCTGGCCAGTCCAGGATTCTCAGCCTGACGGCGAGGCCCTCCCGGCTCCGACTTGATGCCATCAAGAAGGTAATCGGGGGCTGCTTGTCGGGCCGCGTCCCCGGCGGCGAGGCCCGGCCGTCCCGGCCGCCAGGAGCCGCCGGGGCAGCGCCGGTTCGCCTGCCCGGGTCCTGAGCGGTCAGGCTACCTCTGGCCGGATGCAGCCACAGCGACCTTCCACGCCCGTCCCGCCCGGCGTCGGCGGCAGCGGCGACGGGAAGTACAAGGAGCTCGCACAGGCCATTCGTCGCTCACAGGACCGTCACGCCCAGGTCTTCGACTTCGACGCGACGGTGAAGAAGGACTTGGACCAGGCTCGCGGATCTGCCGCGCCTGTAGTCCGGGTGGGCCTAGACGGGCGTCACCGGAGGCCGGGCTTGAGGGCCGCCTCCCGCCCCGCCGGGGCGCCGGCCGGCTCCGTCCTCCCGCTCACCCTCGCTCTCATCCTGCTCGGCATCGGATGGAACTTCGGCCTAGTCAGCGGCACCACCATCATCACTAACGCCGTCCCCCTGGCCACGCGAGCCAAGACCCAAGGCATGGTCGACGTCGCCATCGCCATCGCCGGAGCCACCGGCGGAATGACCTCCGGGATCGTCGTCGCTGCGGCCAGCTACCCCCTCCTCGCCCTCAGCGGAGCCGCCTTCGCCATCGCTCTCGGGCAAGCACCGTTTGCGCGAAGCGAGGCGGGGGTGACCGTGCGGCTCCGCAGCCCCTGCCATCGCGCTCGCCCCCTTCGGTAGAACCGCCAAACCTCTACGAATGCGGCGCTTGCCTATAGGCTATAGGTAGATGCATACTAACCATAGGCGTACTGAGAGTAGGTGATGGTTGTGGTTCGGGCAGGATTGAGCCCGGAGCGGCTGACGCTCGCTGGTGCGGAACTCGCCGATGAGGCCGGTTTCGACCAGGTGACCCTGTCCGCGCTCGCCCGGCGTTTCGAGGTGAAGCCGGCGAGCCTGTACGCGCATGTGAAGAGCTCCCACGAACTCAAGACCCGGCTCGCGCTGTTCGCACTGGAGGAACTCGCCGACCGGGTCGCGGACGCCGTGGCCGGGCGCGCGGGCAAGGACGCCCTGACAGCCTTCGCGAACGCCTACCGGGACTACGCCCGGGCGCACCCCGGCCGGTACGAAGCAGCGCGGTACCGGCTCGACCCGCTGACTGCCGCGGCCAGTGCCGGCGTCCGGCATGCACAGATGACACGGGCGATCCTGCGTGGCTACGACCTGGCTGAGCCGGACCAGACGCACGCGGTCCGCATGCTGGGCAGCGTCTTCCACGGCTATGCCTCCCTGGAGGCGGCCGGCGCTTTCGACCACACGGACGTCGCCGCTCAGCAGTCCTGGGCCTGGACCCTGGACTGCCTCGACACCGCATTGCGGAGCCGGTCCACCCCTGACCGGCCGCCCGTCCCAGAATCGAAAGGCTCGAGACACTGAGCACCGAACAGAACCTGATCACCACCCCCATCACCGCCGACTTCCTGCGCGGGCACCTCGACGTGGAAGAGACTGCCCACGGCCTGCTTCCACACCGGCTGCCTGCCTGGGCGCGCCGCCAGATCCCCGACGACCTGCTGGCCGTGGCCGAGGCCCAGCCCTCCGGTGTCCGGCTGGCCTTCCGTACCAGCGCCACCACCGTCCACCTGGACACCCTGCCCACCAAGCGCGTCTACCGGGGCTTCCCGCCCGCGCCGGACGGCATCTACGATCTCCTGGTCGACGGTCGCCTCACCGCCCAGGCCACCGTGGAAGGCGGGAACCTGCGCACCATCACTGACATGCAGACCCAGACCGCGGAATTCACCCCGGGTCCCGTCGGCACCGCCCACTTCGCCGACCTCCCCACCGGCGAGAAGGAAATGGAGATCTGGCTCCCGCACGCGGAGATCACCGAACTCATCGCCCTGCGCACCGACGCCCCCGTCGAACCCGCCCCGGACAAGGGGCGCCGGGTCTGGCTGCACCACGGCAGCTCCATCAGCCATGGATCCAACGCCGTTTTCCCCAGCACCATCTGGCCCGCCCTGGCCGCCTCCGCAGGCGAGGTGGAGCTGATCAACCTCGGATTCGGCGGCAGCGCGCTGGTCGACCCGTTCACCGCCCGCGCGATGCGCGATACCCCCGCAGATCTGATCAGCCTCAAGCTCGGCATCAACGTCGTCAACAGCGACGCCATGCGCCTGCGCGCCTTCGCCCCCGCCATCCACGGCTTCCTCGACACCATCCGCGAGGGCCACCCCACAACTCCCTTGCTCCTGGTCTCCCCCATCCTGTGTCCGCCCCACGAGAACACCCCCGGACCTCTCGCGCCGGACCTCTCCAGTGGAACCCTGAAGTTCAAGGCCACCGGTGATCCGGCCGGGACCGCCGCCGGACGGCTGACGCTCACCATCGTCCGCGACGTCCTGGCCGACATTGTCAGGCAGCGGTCCGTCGAAGACCCCAACCTCCACTACCTCGACGGACTCGACCTCTACGGCGAGAGCGACCACGACGAGTTCCCCCTGCCGGACGCGATCCACCCCAGCCCCGAAGGACACCGCCGCATCGGCGAGAACTTCGCCAAGCTGGTCTTCGCGAACAACGGGCCCTTCGCCATCACGACTGGCTGACCCGGAAGTCCCCGTACCTGAACCGCTCCTGGACCTCCTCCGCGTACTCGTACGACGTCCGGCGCCGCTCGGGGTACCGCTTCACGCATGACGCGTCCTCGTGCCCGGCACCGCTCCAGCTCCGGGCGCGTGCACCTGGGAGAACGTCCCGTACGCCTCGGCCTGCTCCTCAGTCGGAGACTCCGCCGGCACGAGGCGGACCGCAGCCAGCAGCAACGGCCGCCCGGCGACCTTTCCGCGAACCCCAGCGGCAGGGAGCGGCACGTGTCGTACGAGGTGATCGGGGTGGAGTTCCGTACGGAGCTCCACGCGCGCTGGTCGGTGTTCTTCGACCACCTGCGGGTGCCGTGGGCGTACGAGCCGGTGAGCTCCAAGAGGCGGGACCGGCTCCAGGGTCGGGCAGGCTTTCCCGGACCGACGCAGGCCTCGCCCACCGGTGGCCTCCCGGGCGACACCCGGAGGAGGCCACCTGCGGAGCATCGTCAGTACTGGCTGTTCATCGCGGCACGTACCTCGGCGAGCGTGGCATCGGCGACAGCCCTGGCGCGCTCATTGCCTTGGCGGAGTGTCTGGCGGAGGTAGGTGCGGTCCTGCGCGTACTCGGTTCGGCGCGCCCTGATGGGGGCCAGATATTCGTTGACCGACTCGATCACGGTCTTCTTCAACGCGGCGGCTCCCGCGGAGCCGATGTCCTCGGCCAC
The DNA here is from genome assembly GCF_056432045.1 of Streptomyces sp. NPDC045701. Lineage (NCBI taxonomy): Bacteria > Bacillati > Actinomycetota > Actinomycetes > Kitasatosporales > Streptomycetaceae > Streptomyces > Streptomyces sp. NPDC045701. The sequence continues at coordinate 32,017 of NZ_JBWKJV010000039.1, forward strand.
CTGATGGGGGTTCCGGTTCTGGCAGAGGGCTGCCAGCAGCAGGAGGGAAGACACCTCGGGGCGGGTGGCCGGGTCGTAGGTGATGTGTCGCTGGGAGTCGGTCTTGGCGCTCTTGAGCAGTCGGGCGGTCTCGTCGGCGTCGGCGGCCAAGGCGATGGCGTTGCCTCGGCTCTTGCTCATCTTGGTGCCGTCCGTGCCGAGCAGGAGTGGTGCGCTCGACAGCAGGGCATCGGGCTGCGGGAATACGGCGGCCCCGTTGCCGTAGCGGTCGTTGAAGCGGCGGGCGATGGTGCGGGTGACCTCGAGGTGAGGGAGCTGGTCCTGGCCGACCGGGACCAGATTGGCCTTGCAGAAGAGGATGTCGGCAGCCTGGTGGACGGGGTAGGTGAACATCAGGCCGCTGACGGCGGACTGACGCGAGTGGGTGATCTCGTCCTTGACCGTGGGGTTGCGGTTGAGCTCAGCGACGGAGACGAGGCTGAGAAAGGGCAGCATCAGTTGGTTGAGCGCGGGCACGGCGCTGTGCGTGAAGATCGTGCTGCGTGCCGGTTCCACGCCGATGGCGAGGTAGTCCAGCACCAGCTCCTCGACACACGTGGTCAGGTTGTTCGCGACATCGCGGTCGGTCAGGACCTGGTAGTCCGCGATGACCACGAACATCTCCACACCGAGGTCCTGAAGACGCACTCGGTTGTGCAGCGTTCCGAAGTAGTGGCCCAGGTGGAGACGGCCGGTAGGGCGATCGCCCGTCAGCACCCGGAATTGCCCGGGGTCCTTGAGGACCAGCTCCTCCAGCACCGCACTGCGGGCCTGCGCGGCGGGCGTCCCGAGCGTGTCGGCGGAGGGATCCGAGGCAGGGGCGCCGGGGGCCACGGTCTGCGGGATGGTGTTCATTCGATCTCCTGGTACGTCGGTCTCGCCGCCGAAATGGCACGAGCCCTGGTCCAGGGGACGCGAACGGGCCGTCCATCCGAACGGCCCGGTCATGCATGAGAGGCGGCCGCTCCTACGAGGAGCGCCACCAGCTCAGACATGATGAAAGCTGCATGGACCCATCATAACGTCCGCTGCCGTGGCCGTGCGTGTTCATCCGCGCGGGATACGACGCGGCGGGAGGGAGACCACGACCGCTGTCTCCGGTCCCGCCGCATCGCCGGTGGGCGTACCACCGCGGGGCTGGTCACCGAACCGCTTCAGGGAGGACTCATGTCCGGGCTACCCCTTCGCATCGTCTGATTTCTTTCCCGCCGATGCCAGGGTTCCACCAAGGAGTACGGCACCGATGGGCCATGAACGCATGTGCACCGGCAGCGTCACGCACCAGTCCCCGACGCGCAGGAGCAGCCCTTTGTCCACCAGGTCGCGCGCGGCGGCGGCGTACTGCGGGGTCCGGGTCGCCTCGGCCCACGCGCAGCCGTCCAGGGCCTGATCGAGTACGGCCATCATGGCGGGATCGTCCACGATGATCCGCCTGCTGCGTTCGGGTCGCTCATCGACCACGGACAGGAATGTCGGCCCTTTGCGGAAGTACAGGAGCCCGAAACTGACGACGGATCGCCACTCCCCGGTGGCTGGAGCCCCTTCCGCCGGCCCCGCGATGGTCTCGGGGGCAGGAAGGTGATCGAGCTTCCGGATCAGGTCGTGTTGTTCCGCCCCCAGGACCAGGGACCAGATGACCCGGGCACCGATCGAGGAACATTCGCGGACCAACGCGATGATCCGCACGATCGCGTGATCGGGGAGCGCCGAGAAGTCGGCGGGCTCCGCCAGCCGCACCCCGGCGACAGGCACCCGGAGCAGCAGCGCCGCCAGCTCGGTGGGGGCGGGAAGTTCCGCCCATCGGGGTCCGAGGGTCAGTGTCGGGGGACGGCCGACGGCCGGACGTCCCCCGTCCGAGCCCCGGGCCTTGAGTTCGTCGAGCTCCATCAATGTCCTCATAGCGAAGCCGCCACCTCCCTGCTGCCGACCAGCTTCCGGCGGTACGGGTCGACCTCAAGGGCGACGCTCACGTAGCGCCCCTCATCCTCGAAGGCCAGGCCACGATCGACGAAGTAACGGAGCATCTCCTCGAGCTCCCCCTCCCCCACGACGTGGCCGCTGTCGGCAAGCCGCCGGCGTATGCCCTCGCGGGCGGCGCACTGGAACATGCCGAGGTACACATTGCTCTGGACGTCGTCCAGCTCGATCACTTCCTGTGGCCAGCTCGCGCGGCGATCTTCGATCGTGACCCGGCCACGGTCGTCGGTCCAGTAGGTGAGGGTGCTCCGGGGGTACGCACTGGCCCATTCCTTACAGGCCTGCTTCACCTCGTCCTCGATGGGCCCCGAGATGCCCTGGACGCTGGTGTCGAAGAAGAAGACCATGTCGTACAGCTCGTCCCGTGGGACCTGGTAGATGAAGTCGTATATCTCCGATGGGCGGCGGAACATGAACCCCTGGCTGGAGTCCTCGAAGTAGGGGCTGAATCGCTCCAGTGCTATGCGCCAGGCCCCGCTCGGCGGCTCCAGATGCTCCAGTGTGGCCATTTTCTTGAGCATCCTGCGGTAATCGTCCTCGGTCTCACCGGGGAAGCCGTAGAGGATGCTCCATGTCACGTTGAGCCCGAGGTCCTGCCCGTCACGCAGCATCCGCACGTTGTGCGCGGCACTGACGCCCTTGTCCATGAGGCGCAGCACATGGCTGCTGAGACTCTCGATACCGGGCTGCACGAACAGGACGTTCGCCGCCTTCAGCCTGCTCAACTGCTCCCGGTTCATATTGGACTTGATCTCGTAGTGGATTCTCAGGTCGCAGTCGAGGGCGGCTATCTCGGGCATGGCCGTATGGAGATACTTCATGTCGAGAATGTTGTCCACCATGACCAAGTCGAGAACCTGGTGCCGCTCGGCCAGCTCCCGGACTTCCTGGGCGATGCGCTCCGGGGCCTTGCTCCGGAAGTCGATGTTCGAGCCGTTGAGGCCGCAGAACGTGCATTGATGGGCTTCTCCCCACCAGCAACCGCGGGAGGTCTCCAGCACCAGCATGGGACGGACGTGGTGCCGGACGGGTGACTCTTGCAGCGCCTGGAAGTAGCTGTCGTAACGGGGTGCCGGCACCATGGCGAACGGCAGTGCCGCCTTGGCCGGTGGATTGACCACCGTCTGCCCGTCGTTCCCCCTCCAGCTCAGCCCCGGAACATCCGCCGGACTCGCGCTCTCGCTGATGCGATTGAGCAACGCGGGCAGCGCACGTTCGCCCTCACCACTGATCACGAAGTCGAGCTGCTCGAAATTCCGGTGCAGGGCGGGACCTTGCGCGCCGTCACAGTTACTGCCGCCCAGCACCGTGAGGATTCCCGGTGCGAGTCTCTTCAGCTCCCGGGCGAGTGCGAGCGACGGCACGTTCTGCATGAAGGTGCTCGTGAACCCGACCACGTCCGGTGGATCGGCAGCGATCTCGGCCGCGAGGTCCCGAATGAACCCCCGGGCGTACTTCTGCATCTCAACGGGAAGCGTCGGGTCCATGTCCCGCTGCTCCAGGAACTTCGCGTACTCATCGACCTGATAACTGTCGACGTCGTACAGCGCCGGGGTGAACACCCAGTCGCCGACGCCGTGGAAAACCTGATCCGCGACGTTCCCGTAATCCTCGCACGTGATGGAGCCGCTGCTCTCACGCATCAGGCACTCGGCCCATCGGAGGTTGGCGTACAGCTCGTCGACGGTCCAGTCTGCGGCGTTCTTACGGACGCACGGCCCCAGAATTCCCAGTGCGCTGGACGGTGTGTCCAGCCCTTGCCAGGGCATGGAGATCATCAGGATTTTCACAGAATACCCATCCTAAGAAGAAGTCCTCCGACCGAGCGCCGTCAGCAGCGTTTGGTGCGCCTCGGCCTCTCCCACTGAGATCCGTACACCGTGGCCCGGACAGGCTCGGACCTTGACGCCTGCGGCAGCCGCGGCCCGGGCGAAGGGCTCCGCGGCCGAGGCGAGCGGGAGCCAGACGAAGTTGGCTCGGGAAGGCAGAACGGGCAACCCCAGTTTCCTGAGGCCCGTAGTCAGTTCCTCGCGTGCCGCCGCCACTGCCGCCAGGCGTTCGCGCAGTTCGCCCTCACTGCGCAAAGAAAGCATTGCGGCTTGTTCCGCGAAGCGCGTCACTCCGAAGGGGATCGCCGTTTTACGGACGGTGGCCATGATCTGCCGTGGCCCGGCCGCATAGCCGACCCGCAGACCGGCCAGCCCGTAGGCTTTGGAGAAGGTTCGGAGCACCACGGTGTTGCTGTGCTCGCGCAGCGTCTCCGGCACGCCCGGAGGACTGCTGCCCCGGTCGAACTCCACGTACGCCTCGTCGAGGACCGTGACCACATGATCCGGCAGACTACGCAGGAAACGGCGCACCTCACCGTGGTCGATCACGGTTCCGGTCGGATTGTGTGGGGAGCACAGGATCACCACTCTGGTCCGCGTACTCACCCGGGTGCGGATCTCACCGAGGTCGTGGTCTCCGCACACGGTCAGTGGCACCTGGACGCTGGAGGCACCCGAGATGGCGGCCAACAGCGGATACGCATCGAATCCCGGCCACGCGTAGACGACTTCGTCGCCCGTGCCGCACAGTGCGAGGAGGATCTGTTGGAGCACCCCCGCGCTCCCGGGACCGACCGCCACCTCATCGGCGCACACGCCCAGGTGCCCGGCGATCTCCCTGGTCAGGTCCCGTGCTGTGGGGTCAGGGTAACGAGCGAGTCCCGGCAAGCCTTCCTCTATACCGGCAAGTACGGTCGGCAGCGGGGGAAGAACCAGCTCGTTGCTGGACAGGTCGAAGGTGGTGCGCGAACTGCCTTCGGCGTTCGACGACTCCTCGTCCCGGTAGGCCCCCACATCCCGCAGGGTGCCGCGCCCTGCCCAGGTCACGTGCACCGCCACGGACTCCCCGTCGCCGTACGCGATACGCGCGTGGCGAGCAACTCGTAGAGCATTTCGTGGACCGGCGCGGTCCGGCCTGCCCGGTCGGCGAGGCGGACCGCCGCTCCGGTCCATGCTTCGAGTTCCGACGGCTTCCCCGCCAGGATGTCCCGTTGCAGCGAGGAGGTCACGTCTGGCTGCTGGCGGTCCATCAGTCCTACCGCTCTGTCCACGGCGTCACCCGGCAGCTCGATCCCGAGCGCGATGCCGGTCTCGTGGATTTCCCGCATGCCGGCGACCAGCATCCGCCGGGTGCCGGGGCGCGACCGCAATTCTCCGATGGTCGCCCCGTCGGTGGCGGCTCCCAGACTGCCGATCGGCACCACCAACAGGAACTTCGACCAGAGGTCGACCCAGATGTCGTTCGGCTCCGTCGCTGTCAGTGAGGCGTCACGGAGCACCTCGCGCAGTCGCTTCACCCGGTCGGACACGCTGCCGTCCCACTCGGCGAAGCCCAGTGCGGCGGGGCCACCCACGTGCCACACCCTGCCCGGGCCGACCTGCGTGGCGACGACCCTGACCATGCCGGGGAGTACCCGGTCGTGGCCGATTCCGGCCGCGACCCGCTCGGGGGCCTCCACTCCGTTCTGCACGGTGAGCACGGCCGTGTTCCGGCCGACCAGCGGCCCCAGTGCGTCGACAGCCGTCGGCAACTGCGACGTCTTGACGCAGAGCAGCACGTAGTCCACCTCGCCGATGTCCAACGGGTCGTCCGATGCCCGCACATCCGGCACCGACCAACCGCTTGCACCATCGGTGACGTGCAATCCCTTCTCCCGGAGGGCGGCGAGGTTCTCCCCGCGGGCCAGGAACCGCACGTCATGCCCGGCCTCGGCGAGCCGGCCGCCGATGTAGCCGCCGACTCCGCCGGCCCCCACCACGGCGATGCTCGGGCCGCTCGTTTCTCCAGTCATCCTTCATCGCTCCCTAGATGCTCCGGCTCGGGCCATACGTCCCGCGCGTCCCGGTCAACGTCCGTGCGCGGGCCCGTCATCGTGGCAACCGCCCCCGCAGTCGCAGGGGGAGGGCCTCAAGGCCCCGGCTGAGCGAGCTGTCGGCGATCCAGGCGACCTCCTCCTGAGCCACCGCGAGTTCGAAGCACGGCAGTCGGCGCAGCAGCGTGGTGAACGCGATCTCGCCCTGAAGCCGGGCCAGCGGAGCGCCGATGCAGAAGTGGGCGCCGTGGCCGAAGGAGAGGTGGCGGTTGGGCGACCGGGTGATGTCGAAGCGTTCCGGGTCGTCGTACACGTCAGGATCGTGCCCCGCGCCGGCCAGCGACAGGTGCACGAAGCTTCCCTTGGGTATGTCCACCCCGCCGAGTCGCATGTCCTCCGCCGCGATCCGCAGCGAGGCCCAAGCGGCCGAACCCTCGTAACGCAGGATCTCCTCGATCGCCGAGGGAATCAGTTCGGGGTTGGTGCGGAGCATTGTGAGCTGCTCGGGATGGCGGAGCAACAGCGCCGATCCGTTCCCGATCATGTTGGCAACCGTTTTGTGCCCGGCGATGATCAGCAGAAGGATTGTCGAGAGTAGCTCGTCGTCGCTGAAGACGTCCGCGTCCCTGGCTCTGATGAGCTCGCTCAGCAGGTCGTTCCGCAGGTCGGTGCGACGCTTGGCGACCAGTTCGGTGAAGTAGTCCCGGAACTCCCTGCTCGCCCTCTTCAGGTCCGCCTCGGGGTGCTGCAAGGGATCCTGGCTGAGGACGTAACTCCACTCCTGGAACAGGGGCCTGTCCTCGACCGGTATCCCGAGGTACTCGCAGATGGTGATGAGCGGCAACGGCAAGGCGAACGCACTCAGCAGGTCGATCTCACCGGACTCCGGAAAGGCGTCGATGAGATCGTCGACGATGTCCTGGATGCGCGGGCGGAGGCGGGCGACTGTCGCCGGCCGGAAAGCCGGGGTGATGGGCTTCTTCAGCCGGGTGTGCTTGGGCGGGTCGGCGAACCCCAGGTTGCCGACCACGAGAAGGCTGCTGTCCGCAGCCTTGTCCCGGTACGGGGCGGGCAAGTTCTCGACCTGCTTGGTCAGGCGCGGGTCGCCGAACGCCTGCTCGACGACCTCGTGCTCCAGGACGGCGTACGCCTGGGCTCCCGGGGGGACGTCGATCCGGTGGACCGGGCACTTGGACCTGAGTTCCGCAGTCGCCGCGTGCGGGGACGGCCCGGGGTGGGTGAAGAACTCGGAGGGAAGAATGTCCGACATCGCGGCTCCTAGTGTCCTGCGCCGGGAATTCGATTAAGATATGAGGCCAGGCGTTCGAGGATCTCGTCGGCGCTCTTCGTCCATGTGAAGGGGCGGGGGTTC
>NZ_JBWKJV010000040.1:0-16617 GCF_056432045.1 Streptomyces sp. NPDC045701
GAGCGGATCCGTACGGGGGACGCGGTGATCGCGATGGCGTCCTCCGGCCTTCACTCCAACGGGTACTCGCTGGTGCGCCATGTGCTGTTCGACCGGGCGGGTATGCGCCTGGAGCAGCGGGTGGAGGAGCTGGGGCGGACGCTGGGGGAGGAGCTGCTGGAGCCCACCCGGATCTACTCGCTGGACTGCCTGGCGCTGACCCGCACGACCGATGTGCACGCCTTCAGTCACATCACCGGTGGTGGTCTGGCGGCGAACCTGGCGCGGGTGATCCCCGAGGGGCTGCACGCCCGGGTCGACCGGTCGACGTGGGCGCCGGGCGCGGTGTTCGACCTGGTGGGTACGGCCGGCCGGGTGGAGCGCCCGGAGCTGGAGAAGACGCTGAACATGGGTGTGGGCATGATGGCCGTGGTGCCGGCCGGGTCGGTCGGCGTGGCGCTGACCACCCTCGCGGACCGGGGCCTGGACGCCTGGGTCGCCGGCGAGATCACCGACCGCGGCGCCCACACCACCGGCGCCGAACTGGTCGGCGACTACTCCGCCTGAGCAGCACAGAACCCGGTCCGGGGCGGGCCCCGGACCGGGTCTGAATGAGTTCAGGCGTCAAGCACCGCGACGCTGGGACGACGGACCGGATTCCTCGTCCTCGTCATCGTCGTCGTTGTACAGCTCCGCATAGCGGGCGTACGGGTCGTCTTCCTCGTCGTCGTCCTCGAACGGCTCGCCATTCGGCGGCTGCGAGAGCGGTTGCGGAGTAGAAGCGCCCAGCTCACTGGCCAGACGCGACAGGTCTGTCCCGCCGCTGTTGTACTTCAGCTGGCGGGCGACCTTCGTCTGCTTGGCCTTGGCCCGGCCGCGCCCCATGGCTCGACCCCCTCGGTGACGGGGCTCGACGGCCCCAGAGTCTTGACACGCGTTCATGAGTCGGAACGGACTCTCCGCGGAGAGACCGGCCCGTAGGGCTTCAACGGTACCTGCTTCCGCGGCCATACGGTACGCCGACCGCATGACGCGCCCCGGAACAGGACCGACGAGGAGCCCCGTCCTCGCTGGTCAGCTGCGATTTTAACCTCTTCTCGGCAGTCGACCCGCCGACCGGCGTGAGCCATGTCTCCCTGCGGGGGACACGGCCGGCCCGGCCGGCGGGTCGCTGCTGCCGGCCACGGCTCGTCCGCAGCTACCGGCGGCGCGCCTCCGCCATGCGCTGCTCGGCGATCCGGTCGGCCGCCGCAGCCGGCGGAATCCCGTCTTCCTTCGCACGTGCGAATATTGCCAGCGTGGTGTCGAAGATCTTCGACGCCTTGGCCTTGCAGCGGTCGAAGTCGAACCCGTGCAGCTCGTCGGCCACCTGGATCACGCCACCGGCGTTGACGACGTAGTCGGGCGCGTAGAGGATCCCGCGGTCCTCGATGTCCTTCTCGACGCCCGGGTGCGCGAGCTGGTTGTTGGCCGCACCGCACACCACCTTCGCGGTCAGTACGGGCACGGTGTCGTCGTTAAGCGCACCGCCGAGGGCGCACGGGGCGTAGACGTCCAGGCCCTCGGTGCGGATCAGCGCGTCGGTGTCCGCGACCACGGTCACCTGCGGGAACTTGTCGGTGATCCGGCGCACCGACTCCTCCCGCACATCCGTGATGACGACCTCGGCGCCGTCCTCGAGCAGGTGCTCCACCAGGTAGTGGCCGACCTTGCCGACACCCGCGACGCCGACCTTGCGGCCGCGCAGCGTGGGGTCGCCCCAGGCGTGCTGCGCGGAGGCGCGCATGCCCTGGAAGACGCCGTACGCGGTGAGGACGGAGGAGTCGCCGGCGCCGCCGTTCTCGGGGGAGCGGCCGGTGGTCCAGCGGTTCTCCCGGGCGACGACGTCCATGTCGGCGACGTAGGTGCCGACGTCGCAGGCCGTCACGTACCGGCCGCCGAGCGAGGCCACGAACCGGCCGTAGGCCAGCAGCAGCTCCTCGGTCTTGATCAGCTCCGGGTCACCGATGATCACGGCCTTGCCACCGCCGTGCTCCAGACCGGCCAAGGCGTTCTTGTACGACATGCCCCGGGACAGGTTCAGCGCGTCGGTGACGGCGTCTTCCTCGGAGGCGTACGGGTAGAAGCGGGTACCGCCGAGGGCCGGGCCCAGGGCGGTCGAGTGGATGGCGATGACGGCCTTCAGGCCGGAGGCGCGGTCCTGGCACAGCACGACTTGTTCGTGGCCTCCCTGCTCCGATCGGAACAGGGTGTGCAGGACGCCGTCGGTCACATCGGTCACGGTGGTGACTCCCAAGTACGAAGCGGCGGATGAGGCCCTCCTGTGGGTGGGGGAGGACCTTGACGGCAAGAGGGTAAGTCCTACCTGCGCGTAGCGGAGAGCGAGTGCCTCGGATCACCCCCTCGCGGAGTACGGGCGTGGAAGGATTCGTGACATGCCAGCCGTCTCCTCGGTCCTCGTGCCGTACGCGTCCTACTTGCGGGTGTACGAACCGCTGGCGGCCTTCCCGGAGCCGGAGCGCGGCCACTGGGCCCGCTACGCGCGCCGCGGCACCTCCCCGACCGCCCAGGACGAGCTGCGCCGGTCGCTGGCGGGCCTGCTGGCCACCCCGCCGGTCGCGGTGCCCGTGCACGAGAGCGCCGACGCCTTCGTGCTGGAGGTGGACGGCGTGGTGTGCGTGTGCCCCTGGCGGACGCGGCTGCGCGGGTGGCTGGCCCTGGAGGACCTGGCGGGCGCGCTGCCGCCGGCGGTGCTGGACGCCGCGCTGCCGCCGGTGGTGCGGGAGCAGGCCGAGGCGGACCGCGAGCGGTGGCGGGAGCGGAACCCGGACGCCCGGCCCTGGATCCGCACGGCGCTGTGGCAGGTCCCGGTGCGGTGGTTCGCCCTGTTCGCGGACGAGGAGCGGGAGTACGTCGCGTCCGGCGGCCCCGGCAAGGCGCCGGTGCTGCGCTACCGGACGCCGATGGTGCAGGCGCGGCGGCGGGTGGCGCGGGCGCTGAAGACGCTGCGCGAGTCGCTGGACGAGGGGCCGCTGTCCGAGGGCCTGGTGGACGTGGGGCGGTGGCTGGAGGAGTTCCACCCGCGCTCGCTGGTGGAGCTCGACTACGGGGGCCTGGTGCACGCCCTGGGGCAGGAGTCCCTGGCCGACGACCGGTCCGCGGCGGACGTGGCGGCCGGCCTGGCGGCGCTGCGGGCCGGGGACGGGGCGGGAGCCGGGGAGGCGTACGAGCGGCTCACCGAGCGGTGGCGCGCGGTGCGGAACCTCCAGCACGCCAACTGAAATGATGATCTTGGGCTGAGGGCCGGCCGCGGATCCGGTCCGTCCGGTCCCGGGCGGTCGCTGCCGGCTATGGATCTCGCGGCCGATCTGCCGCATGATCTCGCTCCGGGGGACTCACCGGGTCGCGCTCCGGGACGCGGGGGGTGCGTCCGGGGGCCGTTGGTCCCGATCCGGGCCTTTGTGTCAAGCGTGACGGATAGCACTAACTGGGCTCTTGCGCCCATCGCCCGACCTCATGCCAAAATAGGACAAGGAGTCCGGGGAGGGCTCCTTCCGTCCGCGTATGGGCGGAAGGCTCAGCATTGCACGCTATGGGGGGTCTGTTGACTCCTGATCGCTCTGTGACTGATCGTCACTGTGACGTGACTGTCCGCTATGGCATGGTCCATCGGCTTCCGCCGCTGATGAACACCTGAGAGGGCAATTCCATCGGTTTGGCCGAACGTGGCTGGACAGATGGTGTAGTTGTAGTGCCGAGGACAAGCCGTTCGTCCTATAACCGACTCGGCTCGCGTCCGCCATTTCGGGCAACGCGGGTCAAGGTGCAGAATTTAGAGGAAAGAACCGAGATGGTTCGGTTCTCCCGAGGAGGCCGCTCATGACCGCTCGCACCCCTGATGCCGAGCCGCTGCTGACCCCCGCTGAGGTTGCCACGATGTTCCGCGTGGACCCGAAGACGGTGACCCGCTGGGCAAAGGCGGGCAAGCTCACGTCCATCCGAACGCTCGGTGGACACCGCCGGTACCGCGAGGCAGAGGTCCGCGCACTGCTCGCGGGCATTCCGCAGCAGCGCAGCGAGGCCTGAACACCCTGATGAACCGGGCATTTCCGGGTCCCCCAACCCGGTACGCCCACCCCTAGCTCCACCGGCCTGAGCCCGCCCCAACGGGCCCATGTCATCGATCGCGCTGGACTCCGCCGGGTCCAGCGCGATTTTTTTGTGCCCCCGGGGCCCGCCGGCTCGGCGTCCCGAGGAGGCCCTCCGTGAGGGTGCAATTGCACATATTAAATCGGGTGGTTGTAGGGAGGGTGTAAGTTGAGGGGTTTTCAAAACTCATTTCGTGACTCGCGTCACACTCTTCCGGTGTCGTCGGCCGGGTCCGCCGGCTCCTCCCGGGCCGCGTTCTCGGCGCCCTCCCGGCCCTCGTCGGCCGTGTCCGGGTACTCCATGGCCAGCCGCAGGAGGCGGTGGCAGACGGGGCAGTGCCGGGTGATGTGGCGGTAGCCGGACGCGGCCGCCAGATGGGCGCGGAGCAGTGCGCGGGTCTCGTGCCTGGCTGTGGATGCCGCCGCCATGCGCGTCACCTCCGGTGAAGGGCCCCCGATTCCCTGTTGCTTGGGTACCGGCGGTGGATGCCGGCGTCAAGGCGCATGACAGAAGGGCCCGTATCCCTGGGGGATACGGGCCCTTCTGTTCCTTCTGCTGCGATCCTGACGGGACTTGAACCCGCGACCTCCACCTTGACAGGGTGGCGAGCTAACCAACTGCTCCACAGGACCTTGACTCGCGGCCGACTGCGCGGCTGCGAATCACACTGTACAGCAGGTCAGAGGGTCCGGTCGAACTCACTGAAGGCGACGGCCCCGACACGGCCTCCGGGGCCCGGACGCGGACCTCGGGGTCAGGGTGCCGCGGCGTCGATCGCCTTCACGATCCGCTTGTCGGAAACCGGGAACGCCGTGCCCAACGCGTGGGCGAAGTAGCTGACCCTCAGCTCCTCGATCATCCAGCGGATGTCCAGGACCTCCTGCGGCACGGGCCGCCCCTTGGGCATCTGCTCCAGCAGCCAGGCGTACTCGTCCTGCATCTCGTGGACCTTCTCCATGCGCGTGGTGTCGCGCTGGACCGACGTGGGCATCTGCTGGAGCCGCCGGTCCACCGCCACCAGGTAGCGCATCAGGTCCGGCAGGCGCCGCAGCCCCGTCCGGGTCACGAAGCCGGGCGGCACGAGGGCCGCCAGCTGCTCCCGTACGTCCTGGACGTTGTTCACCAGCACCAGGCTGTTCGTGGCCTTCAGACGGCGCTCACAGGCCTGCCAGGCCGCCAGGATCTGCTGCACCTGGTCCACCGTGCGGATCGTCAGCTCGACGAGGTCGGCGCGGACCTTGTCGTACAGCTTCCTGAACGACTCCTCGTCCCACGCCGGGCCGCCGTGGTCGGCGATCAGCCGGTCGGCGGCGGCGGTCGCGCAGTCCTCGAACAGCGCCTGCACCGAGCCGTGCGGATTGCGGGAGAGGGCGAGCTTCTGCTGGTTCGTCAGCCGGTCGGAGGCGAACTTGGCCGGATTCACCGGGATGTTCAGCATGATCAGCCTGCGGGTGCCGCGCCACATCGCCTGCGTCTGCTCGGCCTCCGTGTCGAAGAGCCGTACGGACACGGTGTCGCCCGCGTCCACGAGCGCGGGGTACGCCTTGACCGGCTGGCCCGCGCGGCGGGTCTCGAAGACCTTCGTGAGGGTGCCGATCGTCCAGTCCGTCAGGCCCGTGCGCTCCAGCGCCTGGCCGGAGCCCGAGGGGCCCGCCGTGGCGGCCTGGGCGGCCTTGGACAGCGCCTGACGGGCCTTCGGCCGCAGTCGGAGCTTCAGGGCCTCCAGATCCTTGTCCTCGGCCAGCTTGCGGCGCCGTTCGTCGACGATCCGGAAGGTGATCTTCAGGTGGTCGGGGATCCGGGAGAGGTCGAAGTCGTCCGCGTCCACCGGGACGCCCACCATCCGCCGGAGCTCGCGCGCGAGCGTCACCGTCAGCGGCTCCTGCGACGGCGTCGCCCGCTCCAGGAACTTCCTGGCGTAGTCCGGCGCCGGGACGTAGTGACGGCGCACCGGCTTCGGCAGCGAGCGGATCAGCTCCGTGACGACCTCCGCGCGCAGTCCCGGGATCTGCCAGTCGAAGCCCTCGTCCGTCACCTGGTTCAGGACCTGGAGCGGGACGTGGACGGTCACGCCGTCCGCGTCCGCGCCCGGCTCGAACTGGTACGTCACCCGGAACTTCAGCGCGCCCTGCCGCCACGAGTCGGGGTAGTCGGCCTTGGTGACCGCGCCCGCCTTCTCGTTGATGAGCATCTCGCGCTCGAAGTCGAGCAGGTCCGGCTCCTCGTGGCGCTTGTGCTTCCACCATGAGTCGAAGTGGGCGCCGGACACCACGTGTTCGGGCACCCGCTGGTCGTAGAAGTCGAACAGCGTCTCGTCGTCCACGAGGATGTCGCGGCGCCGGGCCCGGTGCTCCAGCTCCTCGACCTCGGTGAGCAGCTTGCGGTTGTCCGCGAAGAACTTGTGGTGCGTCCGCCAGTCGCCCTCCACGAGGGCGTTCCGGATGAACAGCTCCCGGCTGACCTCGGGGTCGATGCGCCCGTAGTTGACCTTGCGCTGGGCGACGATCGGTACGCCGTACAGCGTGACCTTCTCGTACGCCATCACCGCCGCCTGGTCCTTCTCCCAGTGCGGCTCGGAGTAGGTGCGCTTCAGCAGGTGCCCGGCCAGCGGCTCGATCCACTCGGGCTCGATCTTCGCGTTCACCCGCGCCCACAGGCGGGAGGTCTCCACCAGCTCGGCGGACATGATGAAGCGCGGCGGCTTCTTGAACAGCGCCGAACCGGGGAAGATCGCGAACTTGGCGCTGCGGGCGCCCAGGTACTCGTTCTTCCCCGTGTTCCGCCCGCCGTCGCCCCCGGCGTCCTTCACGTCCTTCATACCGATGTGGGAGAGGAGCCCGGCGAGCAGCGAGACATGGACGCGGTCCTCGGGGGCGTCCTCGTCGTTGAGGTGGATGCCCATCTGCTTGGCGACCGTGCGCAACTGCGTATAGATGTCCTGCCATTCGCGGATGCGCAGGTAGTTGAGGTACTCCGACTTGCACATCCGGCGGAAGGCGGACGACGACAGCGCCTTCTGCTGCTCGCGGATGTAGCGCCAGAGGTTCAGGAAGGCCAGGAAGTCGGACGTCTCGTCCTTGAAGCGGGCGTGCTGCTGGTCGGCCTGCGCCTGCTTCTCGGCCGGCCGCTCGCGCGGGTCCTGGATCGACAGGGCCGCCGCGATCACCATGACCTCGCGGGCGCAGCCGTTCTTGTCGGCCTCCAGCACCATCCGGGCCAGGCGCGGGTCCACCGGCAGCTGGGCCAGCTTGCGGCCCGCCTCGGTGAGGCGCTTCTTCGGATCCTTCTGGGCCGGGTCGATCGCGCCCAGCTCCTGGAGGAGCTGCACGCCGTCGCGGATGTTGCGGTGGTCCGGCGGGTCGATGAAGGGGAACTTCTCGATGTCGCCGAGCCCGGCCGCCGTCATCTGGAGGATGACCGACGCCAGGTTCGTCCGGAGGATCTCGGCGTCCGTGAACTCGGGGCGGGCGAGGAAGTCCTCCTCGTCGTACAACCGGACGCAGATGCCGTCCGACGTACGGCCGCAGCGGCCCTTGCGCTGGTTGGCGCTGGCCTGGCTGATCCGCTCGATCGGCAGGCGCTGCACCTTGGTGCGGTGGCTGTAGCGGGAGATGCGGGCGGTGCCCGGATCGATGACGTACTTGATCCCGGGGACCGTCAGGGACGTCTCGGCGACGTTCGTCGCGAGGACGATCCGGCGGCCCGAGTGGGCCTGGAAGACGCGGTGCTGCTCGGCGTGCGAGAGGCGGGCGTAGAGGGGCAGGACCTCCGTGTTGCGCAGCTTCTTCTTGACCAGTGCGTCCGCCGTGTCGCGGATCTCGCGCTCGCCGGAGAGGAAGACCAGGATGTCGCCCGGCCCCTCGGCCTGGAGCTCGTCGACGGCGTCGCAGATGGCGGTGATCTGGTCGCGGTCGGACTCCTCGGAGTCCTCCTCCAGGAGCGGGCGGTAGCGCACCTCGACGGGGTACGTACGGCCGGAGACCTCGACGATCGGCGCGTCGCCGAAGTGGCGGGAGAAGCGCTCGGGGTCGATGGTCGCGGAGGTGATCACGACCTTGAGGTCGGGGCGCTTGGGAAGCAGCTGGGCCAGGTAGCCGAGGAGGAAGTCGATGTTGAGGCTGCGCTCGTGAGCCTCGTCGATGATGATCGTGTCGTAGGCGCGCAGCTCGCGGTCCGTCTGGATCTCCGCGAGCAGGATGCCGTCCGTCATCAGCTTCACGAAGGTGGCGTCCGGGTTCACCTGGTCGGTGAAGCGGACCTTCCAGCCGACCGCCTCGCCCAACGGGGTCTTCAGCTCGTCCGCGACGCGTTCGGCGACCGTGCGGGCGGCGATCCTCCTCGGCTGCGTATGGCCGATCATGCCCCGGACGCCGCGCCCCAGCTCCAGGCAGATCTTCGGGATCTGGGTGGTCTTGCCGGACCCCGTCTCACCCGCGACGATCACGACCTGGTGGTCGCGTATCGCCTCCAGGATGTCGTCCTTCTTCTGGCTGACCGGCAGCTGTTCGGGGTACGTGACCTCCGGCACCCGGGCCGCGCGCTGGGCGGTCCGGGCAGCGGCCTTCCCGGCCTCGGCGGCGATCTCGTCCAGCACGGCCTGCCGGGCTTCGGGCTTGCGGATGCGGCGGGCGCCTTCGAGACGGCGGCCGAGCCGGTGCGCGTCGCGCAGCGAGACCTCGGCCAGCAGGGTCTGGAGGTCGGCGAAGGAAGTAGACATACCTGACCCAGGATCTCACTCGGGGCGACGGAGTGGCGAACCGATTTCCCCGTACCATTTCCGGCGAGTCGAAGACCCCGGACGATCTTGGAAGGCGGTGCCCCCGTGCCCTGTGCCGGCAGCCGGTGGTGCCGCGTCGCGGCCACCGTGCTCGTGCTGGTGGGGGCGCTGCTGATGTGCGGTCCGGGCGCGGGTCCGGCCGCCGGTGTCGGGCCGGGGGCCGGTGCGGCCCTCATGGCCGCCGGCGCCGAGGACGGAGCGGGGGCGGGCGTGTCCGAGGACGTCGCGGGCGCTTCCTCGGACGCCGACGTCGCGGGCACGGGCGTTTCCGCCGACGGCGCCGGGCCGGGTCCCGGCCGGGCGCCCGGGTGCGGCTCCTCCGACGAGGAGGGCGGCCTCGCGCCCGCCGTGCCGCCCCGCCCCTGCTCGCTCAGCGAACTGCTGCCCGCCCTCCACGTCGCACGCGCCGCGCCCGGCGCGTGGGGCCCGGACGGGACGGCCCCGCGGGTCCGGCCGGACCGGGGCCCGCCGCCCCTCGTGGCGCCCTCCCCCCTGGACCTGTCGATCCTGCGCGTATAGCCGGCGCGCCCGCCCCCGCACCGCCCGCCGGTCACTTCCCCCTGCGCTCAGGAGTCCCACCATGCCCAAGTCCACGCCCTACCTCATCGGCGCGGGTGTCGTCGCCGCGGCCGCGCTGCTCGGCGTCGTCTCGTACACCGCCACCAAGCCGGCCGAGCCCTCGCCGTCCGTCGTCGCCGAGTCGTCCGCGGGGCCCCGGGACGGCGTCCACCCCGAGCTGGAGAAGTACGCCAGGCGCGACGCCGGGGACCCGCTCGCGGCCGGCCGCGCCGACGCCCCCGTCGTACTGATCGAATACGCCGACTTCAAGTGCGGCTACTGCGGGAAGTTCGCCCGCGAGACCGAGCCGGAACTCATCGAGAAGTACGTCCGCGAGGGCACCCTGCGCATCGAGTGGCGCAACTTCCCGATCTTCGGCGAGGAGTCCGAGCGGGCGGCCCGCGCCGCCTGGGCCGCCGGGCGGCAGGGGCGGTTCTGGCAGTTCCACAAGGCCGCGTACGCCGAGGGCGCCAAGGAGCAGGGCTTCGGCGAGGAGCGGGTGACCGCCCTCGCGCGGACGGCGGGCGTCCCCGACCTGGACCGCTTCGGCCGCGACCTGGACAGCGCGGCGGCGCGGGAGGCGGTGGCCGCGGACCAGGAGCAGGCGTACGCGCTCGGCGCCACGTCCACCCCCTCGTTCCTGGTGAACGGCCGGCCCATCGCGGGCGCACAGCCCATGGAGACGTTCACGGCCGCGATCGAGGCGGCGAAGAGGGAGGCCGGGCGATGACGGACATCGGCTACCTGGCCGCCTTCCTCGGCGGCCTCCTCGCGCTCCTGAGCCCGTGCAGCGCCCTGCTGCTGCCCGCGTTCTTCGCGTACTCGATCGACACCCGCGCCCGGCTGCTCGCCCGCACCGGGATCTTCTACGCCGGGCTCGCCACCACCCTCGTCCCGCTGGGCGCGGCCGGGTCCTACGCGGGCCGCCTCTTCTACGGCCACCGGGACCTGCTGGTGGCCGTGGGCGGCTGGGCGATCGTCGCGCTCGGCGTGGCGCAGATCCTGGGCCTGGGTTTCGCTTCCCGCCGGATCGCCGAGGTGAGCGGCCGGATCCGCCCGGTGTCGGCGCTCTCGGTGTACGCCCTGGGCCTGGTCTACGGGCTGGCCGGGTTCTGCGCGGGGCCGATCCTGGGCAGTGTGCTGACGGTGGCGGCGCTCAGCGGGAGCCCCGCGTACGGGGGCCTGCTGCTGGCCGTGTACGCCCTCGGCATGGCCGTGCCGCTGTTCGTGCTGGCCCTGCTCTGGGACCGCTACGACCTGGGGCGGCGCGGCCCGCTCCGGGGCCGCGCGCTGCGGGCGGGCCGCTTCGAGCTGCACAGCACGTCGCTGCTGTCGGGCCTGTTCTTCGTGACGCTTGGCGCGCTGTTCCTCGCCTTCGACGGCACGACCGCCCTGCCGGGGCCGCTGTCCGTCGACGACTCGTACGCGGTGGAGAAGTGGGCCGCGAGCCTCGGCCGCGCGGTCCCGGACTGGGCCCTGCTCGTCGCGGTTGTCGCGGTGGTCGCCGTCACGCTCGGCGTCCGCGGCTGGCGCGGCCGCGCGCGAACCTGACCGGCCCGTCCCGGCGCCCCCGCCGCGCCCGGCCGGCTCCGGGAGCGCGGCGGGTCGCGGCGGGATCGCGCGGCACGGCGCGGGGGATGCGCGGCGAACGACGAAGGCCCCGTCCGGAGACGGGGCCTTCGTGGCGGTGGCTGGGGCCGGGGTCGAACCGGCGACCTTCCGCTTTTCAGGCGGACGCTCGTACCAACTGAGCTACCCAGCCACGCGGCTCTTTCGAGCCGCAGCGGTCCTGACGGGATTTGAACCCGCGGCCTCCACCTTGACAGGGTGGCGAGCACTCCAAACTGCTCCACAGGACCAAGCAATGTGCGAGCACTAGTCTCGCACATGGTGATGCGTGCCCCCAACGGGATTCGAACCCGTGCTACCGCCTTGAAAGGGCGGCGTCCTGGGCCACTAGACGATGAGGGCTAAGAGGCCCGCCTGGGCGCTTCGTCAGCGCGTCGGGGACGTGAGAAGCATATGGGATGCGGGGACCGTTCGCCAAAACGGTTACGGGGAACGGGCCGGGGAGGGCCTGCGGACGGGCGGGGCGGGGGGACCGGCGGGCTTCGCGGACGGTGTCGCGGAGGGGTTGTCGGTCGGGTCGCCGGAGGGGGTTCGGGAGGGGTTTTCGGAGGACGTTCCGGCAGGGTTTCCGGCGGGCGTTCCCGAGGGGGTGGCCTGCGGGTTCTCCTCCGGGACGTGGCGGCTCACCTCGGCGGTCGTCAGGCCCAGCCCGCCCAGGGTGATCTCGTCCCACGCCTGGAGGCGGCGGGTGTCGCGGTCCAGGTAGAGGACGGAGGCGTGGACCTTCTCCGGCTCGTCCTTCTCCAGGGCGCGCAGGCCGCCACCGCCGGTGGAGCCCTCGATCTTGAGGCGGGTGCCGTCCGGCAGGAGCTTGTTCACCCGGCGGTGGACGTGGCCGGCCAGCACCAGCGGAACCCGGCCGTCGGTCTCCTGGGCGGCCACCGGGTTGTGGGCGACCGCGATGTCGGCGGGCGTACCCGCCCGCGCCTGCGCCCCCAGCGCGGCGGCCAGCCGGGCGCCCGCCGCCCGCTCGGCGTCGTCGCCGGCCGCCAGCACCGAGCGGTCCGGCGTGAACTGCGGGTCACCGGTGCCGGCCACCCGGAGGCCGGCGACGGTGACGGCGCGGCCCTCGTCGAGGACGTGGACGTTCCGCAGACCCTCCAGGTACCGCTGGGTGACCTGCGAGTCGTGGTTGCCGCGCACCCAGACGTAGGGGGCGCCGAGGTCGCTGATCGGGTCGAGGAAGCCGTTCTCGGCGGCGGTGCCGTGGTCCATGGTGTCGCCCGAGTCGATGATCACGTCGATCCGGTACTGCTCGACGAGCGAGCGGATGATCTCCCAGGCGGCCGGGTTCAGGTGGATGTCGGAGACGTGCAGGACGCGCATGGTGCCCGGGTCGGGCTGGTAGGTGGGGAGGGTGGAGGCGGCGTCGTACAGCTTCGTCACATTGGTGACCAGCCGGGCGAGTTCCTTCTGGTAGACGTCGAACTCACTGACGATCGAGCGGGCGTTGCCGACCACGGAGGGCGCGGACGACAGGAGCCCGGAGAACTTGGGTTCCAGCACGGACTTGGGGTTCCACGTGGCGTACGCGGACACGCCGGCGGCTCCCAGCAGCGCGAGCGCCAGGCCACCGGCCGCGAGGGCGCGGCGGGGGCGGCGGTAGACGGCGAGGCCGAGGGCGGTGGCGCCGGAGACGACGGCGACGCAGGAGCGCAGGGCCAGGTCGCGGGTGCCGTCGGCGACGTCCTGGGTGATCTCGTCCTGGAGGCCGGTGATCCGTTCGGGGTGTTCGACGAGCGCCTGGGCGCGGACCGGGTCGAGCTGGTCGACGTCCACGTCGAGGCGGATGGGCGCGGTGTGCGAGTCCAGCTCCAGGGCGCCCAGCGGCGAGACGTTGATCTTCGTTCCGCCATTCAGGGAGGGCCGCAGGGTCATGCTCGTGTCCATCGGCCCCACCGGCGTACGGACGCTGCCGACGATCAGGAGGCCCAGCCACGCGCCGAGCAGGACCACGCAGACCAGACCGAAGGCGCGGGCATACGGGTGAGGGGCGTGGACCAGGGCGGATGTGGGGGCTGAGCGGCGGGAGCGGTAGTGCCGCAGCAGGCGGGCGTGGGTGGTGCGAAGGGCAGCTCGGGCGGCCATGGGCGCCGTATGCCCAAGTGGACGGGTCACTATGCCCGGCCATCCGGGACAATGGCCGCGTGCTGGAGATGACACGCGAGGAGTTCGAGGAACTGGTCGCCGAGGCGCTGGACAGGATCCCGCCGGAGCTGACGCGGCTGATGGACAACGTCGCGGTGTTCGTGGAGGACGAGCCGTCGCCGGACGACCCGGACCTGCTGGGGCTGTACGAGGGCACCCCGCTGACCGACCGGGGCGAGTGGTACGCGGGCGTGCTGCCCGACCGGATCACCATCTACCGGGGGCCGACGCTGCGGATGTGCGACTCGCGGGAGGACGTGGTCGCCGAGACGGAGGTGACCGTGGTGCACGAGATCGCCCACCACTTCGGCATCGACGACGAGCGGCTGCACGAGCTCGGGTACGGCTGACGGTCGCGGCGAGCCGGGCACCGGGGCGGGCGTGTCCTTGTGGGGCCTGGGGAGTTGGGCAGGGAAACCCCGTCCCGCACCCATGGAGGTGCCCTCGTGCGCCAACTGCCCGCCCCCGTCCGATGGGCCGTCACCGCGCTGGCGGTAGCGGCCTCCGCAGGCTCCGTCAGCGGCTGCATGAGCGTTTCCGACGAGGACGCGAAGCCGGGTCCGGCCAGGTCCGCCGGTCCGTCGGGGGCCGCTGCGGCGGAGCCGGACGGCGTCGTCGACGCACCGGGCGGACTGCACGAGGTGCGGACCGGTCCCGGCGCGCAGGGTCAGGCGGGTGGCGCGCCGGGCGAGGAGGACGGGGCGTCGCCGGAGCCGAGCGGCGCGCCACGGCCGGCGAAGCCGTCGGGCAAGCCGTCGGCGAAGCCGCCGGCGGACGGGAAGCCCGGGGCGCGGCCGGCGCAGCCGCCCGCCCCCTCGCCGTCCGGTGGCGGGGGTACGGGCGGAGGCGGCGGCGCGGCCGGTGGCGGCGGGGCCTCGCCGAGCCAGCCGCCGCCGCAGCAGCCGGAACCGACGGAGCCCCCGCCGCCGACGCCCACGCCGACCCCGCCGGCCGAGCCGAGCCCGGACCCGTCGGACCCCCCGTCCGCGTCGCCGGCCGCCGACACCCGTACGCAGTCGCTCCGGGCGCCGGACCCGCGCCGGGCGGACTTCGTGGCGGAACCGGTCGCCTCGCCCCAGGCCGCTCCAGCGTGAGGCCGCCGCCGGGCGCGTGTGGCATGCCCCGGGTGGGCCTGGCGTACGCGCCCGGCCGGTCACCGGGCGTACGCGAACCGGGACGGCGCCCCGCGGCGGCGCGGCGGTCATGGGGTGGGCGTTCCTCCGGCTGCCCCTGGTCGGGACCTTGCGGCGGGGCGCGCACGGGCCGGGGCGGGTGGGAGGCGGTGGCGGGCCTGGTCGCGACGTGCGTCCGGGTGCGGCCGGGTCGGTCCAAGGGCGCGGCGGACCGAGGGCGCGGAGCGGGCGCTCGGGCGGGGGTCCGGACGGCTGGGGCGGGGTTTCGGGCGGGGCCGGGGCGGACGTCACAGTCCGAGTGGCGCAGGCCGGTTTGCGCTGAGTGGGGGAGAGTGCGTATGGTGGTAGATCGTTTGATCCCATGTTCCCCTTTGCCCGGCGCCACTACCGAGAGCGCCGCGTGTGGCGCGTACTCTCCCTTGCCGTGGCTGACCGCATCGAGGCGGTCGAAATGCGAAACACGGAGTTGACGGGCGCGTGCCGAGACTCCGGAAGGTTTCGCATTTCGTATGTCCATTTCCAGTTCTGACCACGCCGTCATGCCCGAGAACGCCGACCTCGACGAGAGCGTCGTCGCTCTCGAGGACGAGGCCGTCGAGTCCCCCGAGCAGGACTCCCCCGAGCAGCGGACCGCCGCCGAGCCCGAGCTCACCTTCGGCGACCTGGGCCTGCCCGAGGGCATCGTCCGCAAGCTCGCGCAGAACGGCGTGACCACCCCCTTCCCGATCCAGGCCGCGACCATCCCGGACGCCCTGGCCGGCAAGGACATCCTCGGCCGCGGCCGCACCGGCTCCGGCAAGACCCTCTCCTTCGGTCTGCCCATGCTGGCCACCCTGGCCGGCGGCCACACCGACAAGAAGAAGCCCCGCGGCGTCATCCTCACCCCGACCCGTGAGCTCGCGATGCAGGTCGCGGACGCCCTCCAGCCGTACGGCGACGTCCTCGGCCTCAAGATGAAGGTCGTCTGCGGCGGTACGTCGATGGGCAACCAGATCTACGCCCTGGAGCGCGGCGTCGACGTCCTCGTCGCCACCCCGGGCCGCCTGCGCGACATCATCAACCGCGGCGCCTGCTCGCTGGAGGCCGTGAAGGTCGCGGTCCTCGACGAGGCCGACCAGATGGCCGACCTGGGCTTCATGCCCGAGGTCACCGAGCTGCTCGACCAGGTGCCGGCCGGCGGCCAGCGCCTGCTCTTCTCCGCGACGATGGAGAACGAGATCGCGACGCTCGTCAAGCGCTACCTGACCGACCCGGTCGTCCACGAGGTCGACAGCGCCCAGGGCAACGTCACGACCATGACCCACCACGTCCTGGTCGTGAAGCCCAAGGACAAGGCGCCGGTCACCGCCGCGATCGCCGCCCGCAAGGGCCGCACCATCATCTTCGTCCGCACCCAGCTGGGCGCCGACCGCATCGCCGAGCAGCTGCAGGACACCGGCGTCAAGGCCGACGCGCTGCACGGCGGCATGACGCAGGGCGCGCGTACGCGGGTCCTGGAGGACTTCAAGAAGGGCTACGTCAACGCCCTCGTCGCCACCGACGTCGCCGCCCGCGGCATCCACGTCGACGGCATCGACCTGGTCCTGAACGTGGACCCGGCCGGCGACCACAAGGACTACCTGCACCGCTCGGGCCGTACCGCCCGCGCCGGCAAGTCCGGCGTGGTCGTGTCGCTGGCCCTGCCGCACCAGCGGCGCCAGATCTTCCGCCTCATGGAGGACGCGGGCGTCGACGCCACGCGCCACATCGTCGGCGGTGCCGGGGCGTTCGACCCGGAGGTCGCCGAGATCACCGGCGCCCGGTCGCTGACCGAGGTGCAGGCCGACTCCGCGAACAACGCCGCCAAGCAGGCCGAGCGCGAGGTCGCCGACCTCACCAAGGAGCTGGAGCGGCTCCAGCGCCGTGCCGTCGAGCTGCGCGAGGAGGCCGACCGCCTGATCGCCCGTGCCGCCCGTGAGCGGGGCGAGGACCCGGAGGCCGCCGTCGCCGAGGTGGCCGAGGCCGCCGAGGCCGAGGTGCAGGCCGCGGTCGCGTCCGTACCGGCGCAGCCGGCGCAGGACTCCCGCGACGAGCGCTCGTCCTCGTACGAGCGCCGCGACCGCCGTGACGACCGGGGCAACTACGAGCGCCGCGACCGCCGTGACGACCGGGGCGGTTACGAGCGCCGCGACCGTGACGACCGCGGTGGCCGTTCCTTCGAGCGCCGCGACGACCGCCGCGACAACGACCGTGGTGGTTTCCGTC
>NZ_JBWKJV010000040.1:16711-37699 GCF_056432045.1 Streptomyces sp. NPDC045701
TCCGTCGGGACAATGACCGTCCGTCCTCGGGTGGTTTCCGTCGGGACAATGACCGTCCGTCCTCGGGTGGTTTCCGTCGGGACAATGACCGTCCGTCCTCGGGTGGTTTCCGTCGGGACAATGACCGTCCGTCCTCCGGTGGTTTCCGTCGGGACAACGACCGTCCGTCCTCCGGTGGTTTCCGTCGGGACAACGACCGTCCGTCCTCCGGTGGCTTCCGTCGCGACGAGCGTCGCGACGACCGCCCCACCGGCGGCCACCGCGGCAGCGACCGTCCGTTCAACCGTGACCGCCGTGACGACCGCCCCGCGGGCGGTGGCTTCCGCACCGGCGGCCACGAGCGCCCCTACGGCCGCCGTGACGACCACCGCGGTGGCTCGAACTCCGGCTCCTCCTTCGGGCGCCGCGACGACAAGCCGCGCTGGAAGCGCAACGGCTGACGCATAACGCCAGGACAGGGCCCGTATCCCGTGGAGGGATACGGGCCCTGTCCTGTTCCGGCCCACTTGCCGCGGGCGTCCGGCTCCACGGTCGTACACCGACGAGCGGCGTACGCCGGACGGGCGCCCGGCGGCCAGCGGCCCGTACACCCGCTCCGACGCCCGTGCGGGGTTCGACCCGGGCGTCGTGATCGGTACCGGCTGGAAGGGGTGCCGCCCGGCTGCGGCACTACGGGGGCACCGGCACCGGCACGCTGAAGCCCCGGGCGCAGGTCTTCCGCGACTGGGGCGCGGGCCGCACCGACATCCTCGGCCTCGGTGACATCACCGGCGACGGTCTTCCCGACCCGCTCACCCGTGTCGCCGACGGCAAGCTCCTGCGCAACAGGGGTGACGGCAGGGGGTCGTTCGAGCGACGGTGACGATGGTCACCGGCCGGCGGCACTACCGCGGCCTGTTCTGACGGCTCACCCCGCTGCGGCGGCGCGACGGCGCCCGTTCACCCGATACCCGATCGGACGGCGGGCGCCGTAGGGCTATGCTCAGGGGTGACTCGTCGAGGGCCGTTAGCTCAATTGGCAGAGCAGCGGACTTTTAATCCGTTGGTTGTGGGTTCGAGTCCCACACGGCCTACCGGTTCGGCAGCCTCGACAAGGCTCTGATCAGCGTGGTCCCGCCCCGTCCGGTTCTTTCCGGCCGGGGCGCACGTGTGTCCGGCGCGGGAGCGGCGGGCGTCGCCCCGGTGGGGGCGCCGGCGGGACGTTTTGTCCCCTCGGGGCGGCTACCAGGGATATTGGTTAGGGATAGTGCGCCGGATGGCGTAAGGTGGTGTTCACCGACGCGGGGTGGAGCAGCTCGGTAGCTCGCTGGGCTCATAACCCAGAGGTCGCAGGTTCAAATCCTGTCCCCGCTACTGAAGACGAAGGCCCGGTGCATTGCGCACCGGGCCTTCGTCGTGCCCGGGCCGGGGTGGTGTGTCACCCGGTCGGCGGACGAAGGACCACCGCCCGGCGCGGCTCCGGGCGGCCGGGGTGGGGCGCGGTACCGTCCGCAGCCGTGGGTGGACCGGCAGGAGGCCAGCGGTGGGGCGACGAACACGGGACGGCGACGGCGAGCGTGAGGGAGCCCCGCGGGCCCGGGGGTTCGTCCGGTCGCTGCCCTGGCTGCTGATCGCGGGGGGTGTGGCGTACGACCTGCTGACTCCTCCGCGCTTCACCGCCGTGCCGCTGTTCGCCGCCGCCCCGCTCGTCGCGGCGCCGCTGTTCGCCGCCCGCACGACGCTGCTGTCCGGTCTCGTCGCGGTGCTGGCGATGCTGGCCCTGCACTGGGGCAACGGCACCCTGGACGAGACGCAGTCCGTCACGGAGATCCTCACCGTGGGGGTGGTCGCGGGCCTGGCGCTGCTGATCAACCGGGTGGTGCGGCGCAGCGGTGAGCGGCTCGCGTCGGCCCGGGTGATCGCCGAGACCGCGCAACGGGCGGTGCTGCCGACGCCCGCCGAGCGGATCGGGGGCCTACAGGTGGCGGCCCGCTACGAGGCCGCGCAGGCGGACGCGTTCATCGGGGGCGACCTCTTCGCGGTGCAGGACACCCCGTACGGCGTGCGGCTGGTGGTCGGGGACGTACGCGGGAAGGGGATGGGCGCGGTCGCGACGGTGGCGGTGGTCATCGGGGCGTTCCGGGAGGCGGCCGAGCAGGAGAGCTCGCTGGAGGGCGTGGCGCAGCGGCTGGAGCGGGCGCTGGCCCGGGAGGGGACGCGGCGGGACGGGCTGGACGCCTTCGAGGGGTTCACCACGGCGGTGCTGGCGGAGGTCCCGCGCGGGGAGGCGGTGGTGCGGGTGGTGGACCGGGGGCATCCGGAGCCGCTGATGCTGTACGGGGACGGGCGCGTCGAGCTGCTGGAACAGCCGGAGCCCGCGCTGCCGTTGGGCATGGCCGAGCTGGGGGCGTGGCCGGACCGGGCGTACGAGGTGCCGTATCCGGCGGGTGCGACGCTGCTCCTCTACACGGACGGGCTGTCGGAGGCGCGGGGCGCGGAGGGGGTCTTCTACGATCCGGTCGCGCGGCTGGCGGGGCGGCTGTTCCCCGGCCCAGAAGCGGTGCTGGACGCCCTGGTGAGCGATGTACGGCGGCACACGGGGGGCGGAGCGACCGACGACCTGGCGCTGCTGGCGGTGAGCCGGCCGGCGGAGGGGCAGCCGGAGCGGCGGCGGACGATTCCGGTCGTACCCCGGGACGAACACGGTGTGTGAGCGGTGGATGCCGCTGTGCATAACTTTTGACACACCGTCAGGACTGTCGAGGTCGGTGGATGTTTCTGATGATTCATCAACTAGTCCGGGTACGTCCAGGTGTGGACTGGTTGATCCATGGCCCGTCCGGTTAATGATCAGTAGGAACGGCTTGGAATCCGGAGCCCGCGTCTATTAACGTTCGATAACGCAGCGCGGTCGTCCCAGCCGTCGTCGGAGACGGCACCGCGCGCGTGCGCCGAATTCCGCGAGGGAACCGGGGAACCACCACCTTGGGGTGAATCGGGCCGAAGTGGGCCCGTAGGAGACCTTCCTGCTCCGAACCCGTCAGCTAACCCGGTAGGCGAGAAGGAAGGAAAGGAGTGCGCCTCCGTGGCGTCCAACAGGCCTGCCCCCGAAGCTCCGTACGGCTCCATCGGTTCGTTCGACTCTTCGGGTATCCCGGACGCCGGGGAGGTAAACGGGCAGTGGGAGGAATGGAACCCCACAGAGGAGACCGTCCGACCCGTCCGGGGCCGCCACCGCGTGGCCAAGCAGCGCGGCGGACTCGCCCGTAGCTCCACGGTCCTCGGCGTCGGCGTCATCGCCGCGGTCGGCGCGGGCGGCATGGCCACCGCGCAGGACAAGCCGGCGGTCTCCATCTCCCTGCCCGACGCCCTCACGGACAACCTCCCGGACGTCGCGTCCCTGCCCGGCATCGGCTCCCTGATATCCGGCGACTCCGACGCGGACCCCACGGACTCCCCGGACTCCGGCGAGGCGGACAGCGGCCCGGTCACCGCCGCGTCCCTCACCGGCACCCCCGCCGCCGAGACCACCGGGCAGCAGACCAGTGGCGCCGACGCGGGCGAGGCCCTGCGCGCCCGCATCCTCCAGCAGGCCGAGCAGCAGCAGGCGTCGGCCGACGCCGAGGCGAAGGCGGCCGCGGAGGCCGCGGCGGCCGAGCAGGCCGCAGCCGAGGCGAAGGCCCAGCAGACCGCCGCCGAGAAGCAGGCCGCCGAGAAGCAGGCCGCGGCCGAGGCGAAGGCCGCCGCGAAGGCGGAAGCCGAGGCGAAGGCGGCGGCCGAGGCCGAGGCGAAGGCCGCGGAGGAGAAGCGGCCGGCCGAACTGGCCGGGAGCTGGTCCCTGCCGACCTCCTCGTACACCATCACCTCCACCTTCGG
This sequence comes from Streptomyces sp. NPDC045701, assembly GCF_056432045.1. Classification (NCBI taxonomy): domain Bacteria; kingdom Bacillati; phylum Actinomycetota; class Actinomycetes; order Kitasatosporales; family Streptomycetaceae; genus Streptomyces; species Streptomyces sp. NPDC045701. Next base: position 20,567 of record NZ_JBWKJV010000040.1, read on the forward strand.
CCAGGCCGGCAACATGTGGTCCTCCGGCTACCACACGGGCCTCGACCTGGCCGCGCCCACGGGCACGCCCGCCAAGGCCGTCCACGGCGGCACCGTCAAGTCGGCCGGGTGGTCCGGCTCGTACGGCTACCGCATCGTCCTGGAGCTCCAGGACGGTACGGAGGTCTGGTACTGCCACCTGTCGTCGATGACCGTCGGCGCCGGCCAGCAGGTCGCCACCGGCGAGACCATCGGCCGGGTCGGCGCCACCGGCAACGTCACCGGGCCGCACCTGCACCTGGAGGTGCACACCCCGGGCGGCGAGGGCATCGACCCGCTGGCCTGGCTGCGCGGCAAGGGCCTCACCGTCTGAGAGACGCTCCCGGCGACCGAGCCCGGCCCCTTGAGGGCCCTGCCCCCTGAAGACCCGGGCCCGGACCCCGGCGGCCCCGGCGACACCCCCCGACGCCAGGGCTGCTGGTCTCGTGGCGGCACGCGGATCTCAGTACCGGTACGGGTTGTAGCCGCCGTAGTCGAGGTGCGGGGGTGGCGTCCACACCCGGCCGGTGACCCGCGCGGCGTACGTCAGCGCCGGCCCGGCCACCGCCTTGCGCTGCCACAGGTGGTGCAGCAACTCCTGCTCGCGCGCCACGAAGTCGGGGCCCACCGCGCCCCGCCGGGCCCGGTGGCGCAGGAACGCCAGCGAGGTCGCGAACGTCTCGTACTCGCCGACCGTGCGGGCCGCCGCCGGGCCGAAGCAGCGCGCCGCGTACCCGCGGGCCAGACCGCGCGCCCGCATCGAGGAGAGGGCGAGTGGCTCCGCGGGCGTGAGCCAGCCGGCCGCGGCGTACGCGGGCAGCTCGCCGGATATCGTGCGCAGCTCCCGCTGCCGCGACCAGATCGCCAGCCAGGTCAGCAGTGCGAACGCCGGCACCATGAACGCCCCGTACACGGCGTAGAACCCCCACGGCCCGTACGCCGCCGAGCCGTTCCACAGCGCGTGCGTGCCCATCGCCAGGGCCAGCCCCAGTGCCGGCAGCGCGATCCGGCGGATCCTCCTGCGGCGCGCGGTCATCGCGGCGAGGCCGAAGCCGACGCCGGTGAGCACGGTGAACAGCGGGTGCGCGAACGGCGACATCACGATCCGCACGAAGAAGGTCGCCGCGGTCACCGACGCGAAACCCGAGGTGCCGAACTGCTGGTCCTCGCCGAAGGCGTTGCCGAGGTAGAGGATGTTCTCGGTGAAGGCGAAGCCGGTCGCGGTGAACCCGGCGATGACCACGCCGTCGACGATCCCGGTGAAGTTCCGTCCGCGGAAGACGAAGACGAGCAGGAGGGCGGCGGCCTTGGCGCTCTCCTCCACGACCGGCGCGATGACGGTCGCGCCGAGGGTGTCGGCGGACGCGGGGTCGGCGGTGGCGGTGGCTATCCAGCGGGTCGCGAAGGTGTTGGCGACGATCGCGACCAGTGCGGCCGCGCACGCCCCCCAGGCGAACGAGAACAGCAGGTTCCGCCACGGGCCGGGCTCCACCCGGTCCAGCCAGCGGAACGCGGCCATGAGCAGCGGGACGGGCAGCAGGGCGAGCCCGAGCCCGACCAGGAAGCCCTCCGTGCCGGTCTGTTCCCGTACCAGCGCGAGGATCACCAGCCCGCACAGCGCGAGCACGACGGCGACCGCGGAGGCCCGCACCACCTTGCTGCGCCAGAAGGCGCGGCGGGGCCGGTAGTGCCAGTGGGCGCGCTCCGGCACGGCGGCGAACGACGGCTGTGGTTCGTACGCCGGGACGGCCGGGTACGGCGACGGGGCTTGCGCAGACGAATGGGACACGCGATCGACCCTAACGACCGGCACCGACGGACGGCGACGGGATTGCCGCACCCCACGGCCGTCGCACGCGCGGTACGACGCCGGGACGCGGCGGGCGTGACAGCGGGCGGGGTGAGGCGCGGCGGGTACTGCGAGCCGGTGTTACGAAGGGGCGGTGTGACGCGCGGCGCGGCGCGCCGTCACACCCGTGCGAACAGCAGGTCGTGCACGACATGCCCCTTGTCGAGGCCCTGCCCCTCGAAGCGGGTGAGCGGCCGGAACGCGGGGCGCGGCGCGTAGCCGCCCTCGGGCCGGGTGTTCCGGAAGCCGGGGTGCGCGGTCAGCACGTCCAGCATCTGCTCGGCGTACGGCTCCCAGTCGGTGGCGCAGTGCAGTACGGCGCCGGGCTTCATCCGCGCGGCCACCAGGTCCAGGAACTCCGGCTGGACCAGCCGGCGCTTGTGGTGCCGCTTCTTGGGCCAGGGGTCGGGGAAGTACACGCGTACGCCGTCGAGGGCGCCGGGCTCCAGCATCTCCCGCAGCAGGATGATCGCGTCGCCGTTCGCCACGCGTACGTTGGTCAGGCCGGCCTTCTCGGCGAGGGAGAGCAGGTTGCCCTGGCCGGGCGTGTGCACGTCGACCGCGAGGATGCCGGTCGACGGGTCGTCGGCGGCCATCTGCGCGGTGGCCTCGCCCATGCCGAACCCGATCTCCAGGACGACCGGGAGCCCGCCGAACAGCTCGCCCAGGTCGAGCGTGCGCTGCCCGTCGATGTCCAGCCCCCACACGCCCCACAGCCGTCGCAGGGCATCGCCCTGCCCGGGTGTGACGCGGCTGCGACGGGGCTGGAAGCTGCGGATCCGCCGCTCGAAGTGCGACCCGGCGGGGTCGGGCGCGGGACCTTCGGGGAAGCGGGGCTCGCCCTTGGGCCGGCGGGGGACGGCGGTTTCACGGGACTCAGACACAATGCCCCGATTCTACGGCGCCCCGCGCGGCGCGCCGCTCCGGGCGCGGGATCACCCCAGGTGCGCCAGGGCCCGCCGGGCGACCTCCCGGCCGATGGGTAGGGACGCGGTCGCCGCCGGGGACGGGGCGTTCAGCACATGGACCGTCCGCCGGGCCTCGCGGATCAGGAAGTCGTCGACCAGGGTGCCGTCCCGCAGCACCGCCTGGGCGCGGACGCCCGCCGGGGCGCGGTGCAGGTCCTCGGGGCCGACCGACGGCAGCAGCCGCCGTACCGCCTCGGTGAACGCCCGCTTCGACACCGACCGGTGCAGCTCCCCCGCCCCGTACCGCCAGTGGCGGCGGGCGATCCGCCAGGACCCGGGCCACGCCAGCGTCTCGGCCAGCTCGCGCGGCCGGACGACCGACCAGCCGTATCCCTCGCGGCCCAGCGCGGGGACCGCGTTCGGCCCCACGTGGACGCCCCCGTCGATACCGCGGGTCAGGTGCACGCCCAGGAACGGGAAGGCCGGGTCCGGCACCGGGTACACCAGGCCCCGCACCAGCTCGGGCCGGGCCAGCTCGTAGTACTCGCCCCGGAACGGAACGACCCGCATGCCCGGGTCGTCGCCCGCGAGCCGCGCCACCCGGTCGCAGTGCAGCCCCGCGCAGTTCACCAGGACCCCGCCCCGGACGATCGTCCCGTCAGCCGTCCGCACGGCGACGCCCCACGAGCGCCGGTCCACGGCGACGACCTCCGAGCCGTACCGGATGTCCGACCGGGACGCGTCCGCCAGCTGCGCCGCCACCGCCCCGTAGTCGCACACCCCGGTCGTGCCGACGTGGATCGCGGCCACGCCCCGCACCCGGGGCTCGTACTCGCTGATCTGGGCCGGGCCCAGCTCCCGCACCGGGATGCCGTTCTCCCGGCCGCGCTGGACCAGGGCGTGCAACCGGGGCAGCTCGGTCCGCTCGGTCGCGACGATCAGTTTGCCGGTGATCTCGTGGGGCAGGCCGTACTCCGCGCAGAACTTCACCATCTCCGCGGCACCCCGCACCGCGTACCGCGCCTTGAGCGAACCGGGCCGGTAGTAGATCCCGCTGTGGATCACCCCGCTGTTGCGCCCCGTCTGGTGCAGTGCCGGGCCCCGCTCCTTCTCCAGCACCACCACCCGTGTCCCCGGGGCGGCGCGCGTGATCGCGTACGCCGTCGACAGTCCGACGATCCCGCCGCCGATCACGAGCACGTCGCAGTCGTATTTGCCGTCGCCGTACGCGGACACCTGTGCCACCTCCCACCCCAGATAGTGCACTGGCCCACTGACAATGGCCTTAAACCAGGTGGGACACGGCTCACGCCGGAGCCATCAGGAGCGGACGGGCCCGCTCCCGCAGCTCCGCCACCCTGGGCTCGTCGCCGTACGGCTCCAGCCGGTGCAGGAGGTCCCGCACGTACTCGGTCGTACGCGCCGACGAGATCCGCCCGGCCACCTCCACCGCGCGCGTGCCGGCCGCGCAGGCGGCGTCCAGGTTGCCCGACTCCAGTTCGGCCACGGCGCTCACGACCAGCCGTAAACCGTGCGAGCGGACGTACTCCTCCGTCGGCCGCGACAGGGCCTGTTCCGTGAACCGCCGCACCTGGCGCGGCGCCTTGAGGTCGCGGTAGCACTCGGCGGCGTCCGCGCAGAAGCGGTCGTACGAGTAGAAGCCCAGCCAGGTCGGGTCCGGGTCGCCCTCCCGGGACCGTTCCAGCCAGCCCTCCGCGGCCCGCAGCGCCGCCCCGGCCGCCGCCGCGTCCCCCGCCTTGGCGTGCGCCCGCGCCTCCACCAGCCGGAAGAAGGACATGGTCCGCGCGGTGGCCAGGCCCCGGTTGCGCTCCAGCGCCGCCTGCGCCAGGTCGACGCCCTCGTCGGCGAAGCCCCGGTAGGTGGCCTGGAGCGACATCGACGCCAGCACGTACCCGCCGAGCGGCACGTCGGCGGCCGCCCGCGCGAGCCGCAGCGCCTGGATGTAGTAGCGCTGGGCCGCCTCCTGCTGACCGGTGTCGAAGGCCATCCAGCCGGCCAGTCGGGTCAGCTCGGCGGTCGCGCCGAACAGCGCCCGGCCGACCTCGTCCGAGTACGCGCCCAGCAACAGCGGGGCCGCGTCCACCCGCAGGCACTCGGGCACCATCGACGAGCGCCAGTCCCCGCCGCCGTACTTGGAGTCCCAGCGCCGCGCGTCCTCCGCCGCCTCCCGCAGCTTCGCCACGTCGCTGTGGCCGACCCGCACGGCGCCGCCCTCGTCCGCGCCACCGTCCGGTACCGCCGCCACCGAACGCTCGACCGAGGAGTCCGCAGGAGTTATCAGCCACCGGGAGGCGGGCGTCGCATACGCGCTGACCGCGAACGATCCGGCCAGCGACTGCCAGATCCCGCCACCACCGGCCCGCCGCCCGGCCAGATCGAGCCGGTACAGCTCGGTCGCCGACCTGACCGCCTCGCCGATGTCGCGCGGGAAGGCCAGCCCCACCTCGGGCGCCGGGTCGGCGTCGGCGAGGCCGATCTCGTGCAGCGGGACCGGGCGGCCCAGCTTCTGCCCGATCGCGGCCGCGATGAGGTGCGGTGCGGCGCCCTGCGGCACCATGCCCTTCGACACCCACCTGGCGACCGACGTCTTGTCGTACCGAAGGGTCAGACCGCGCTGCGCTCCGAGGTCGTTGACCCGCCGGGCCAGACCGGCGTTGCTGATTCCCGCGAGGGCGAGAACGGTGCCGAGCTTCTCGTTCGGCCCGCGTTGCTCCCTGGACATGCGCCACCCCTCGACCCACAGACGGCCGCCGCGACGCCAGGCATAGGCGCGCGGCATTCGTAAACCCAGCGTAGTTCGCCGCATCCCCACCGTTAAGGGGCGGTGTTCCGTATGGCGGGATTGTTGTGCGAACGGGTGGTCGCGCGGCCGGCCGGCGCCCGGCGGGTGCGCGGGCGCTGCGCGGTGGAGGCGTGCGGCCCTCCGGCGCCTCGCGCGCGGGCGGCGCACGCCTCCCGCCGGTGCGCCGCGTCCGCGTCGTGCTCCCGGTGTGTGGCCGTGCGCCTGTCCGTGCGCTCTGGCTCGTCCGGTGGGGGAGCGCTTCCATGGGTGCTGCGTGGGTCGGCCCGCTGCACTGGAAAGCGGTGGGCTGGGGGACACCGCCGCCTCAATCCCCGCGGGTGGCGGACCGGTCCGGGGGGCGGACAGCGCCTCCCGGACCGAGCTTGTGGATATGTATGTCAGCACTTGTGCGGTTCGATCAGTCACGGAGATTGGCCGAATAGCGCCCATCGTTCGGTGGGCCGAACCGTTTCCGGACCGTCGCCAACTGGCCAATGCCAGCGGCGTGTTCCCATTTCACGGGGCACGGTCCGTCGCCCCTCCCGCACGCCGTTGTCGTGGCAGCATGTCTCCATCAAGAGTGCTGAGTTGTCCACAGGCTGTGGAGGCGGCGATGCGGTGGCTGGTGGGGTGGAGCAGTATCGCCGCGAGTTTCGGTACGGGCTTCGCCACCGCCGGGGCGGTCGGGACCGATGACGACAACGGCACCCTGCACCCCGTCGGCGCCCAACTCCTGTGGGGCGACCCCGATCCGCTGTGGGCGGTCGGCGACTGGCGCCCCGACGAGGTCCGCGTCGTCGCCGTGGACGCCGACACCCGCCTCGCGGTGCTGGGCTGCTGCGCGGCCGACGACGAGCAGCTGCGGGTGGGGCTGTTCGCGGCCCGCGGCGGTGCCATGCGCCACCTCACCGCCTGGCCGGGCAGTTACACCGCCGTCGCCAAGGTCGGCCGCCGCATCATCGTCACCGGCGACCTGGCCGGCGCCCGGCCCGTCTTCCACACCCCGTGGGCGCGCGGCACGGCGTACGCCACCGCCGCCCTGCCCCTCGCCGACCTCATCGAGGCCCAGCTCGACATCGGCCACCTCGCCGCGCTCCTCGCCTGCCCCGAGACCCCGGAGGCGCTGCGCGACTCGACACCGTACGTCGGCGTGAAGCGCGTACCGCCCGGCCACGCGCTCGTGCTGCGCGAGGGCTCCCGCGAGATCACCGGGTACGAACAGGTCGCTTCGCTCGCCGTCGCGGCACCCCAGATCGACCCGGACCGGGCGGTGGACGGCGTGCGCGACGCGCTCGTGGAGGCGGTGCGCGCGCGGCTCACCGCCCCCCGGCACGCCCCCGAGACGCTGCCGCCCGACCCCGGGCCCGTCCCCGGCATGGGCCCCGCCGAACGGCGCGCCGCCCGCGGGGCCCCCACGCCCGGCATCGGCGCCGACCTGTCCGGCGGCAGCGCGTCCGGGACGCTCGCCCTGCTCGCGGCCGGCCTGCCCGGTGTACCGGGCACCATCCTGGGCCACGGCACGGAGGCCGGCGAACGGCTGCTCGCCGTGACGTTCAACGACCTGGCCACCGGCGGGCGGGACGCCGAAACGGAACGGGCCCGCGCCCGCGCCATCGCCGAGAACCCGCGCCTGCACCACGTCGTGGTGGCCGCGTCCGAGGAGGCCCTGCCGTACGCCGAGCTGGAGGGCCCGCTCACCGACGAGCCGGGGCCCTCGCTGGTGACCGCCGAACGGCACCGGCGGCGCCTCGCGGCGGGCAGCGCCGACCACTTCACCGGGCACGGCGCACGGCAGGTGCTCGACGCCCACCCCGCGCGCCTGGCCGACCTGCTGATGGACCGCAGGCGCCGCCACCTGCTGCGGCCGGTCACCGCCCTCGCCAAGGCCACCGGGCCGTCGGCCGGGTCCCTGCTCGTGCCGCTCACCGTCTACCGGGCCGCCCGCAGACTGGCCCGTACGCCCTACCGCGCCGGTCTGGAATCGGCCGCCGACCTGCTGCTGGAGGCCAACCGGTCGGCGCCCGCCGTGAACGGCCCGCTCTCCGCGTCCCTCGCCGCCCTGGCCTGGGCCCGGCCCGGCCCCGCCGCGCGCTGGCTGACCGGCGAGGCCCTCGCAGAAGTATCGGTTCGTCTCCACCAGGCCGCGACCAGGCCGACGTCGGTCCAGCGCCCCGGTGAGGCCCGCGCCCGCGCGGCCCTCGCCCGGTACGCGGCCGACCACCGCGTCCTGGAGCAGGCCGCCGAGGTCCGCAGTCAGCGGCTCCACTCCCCCTTCCTCGACAACCAGGTCGTACGGGCCTGCCGCGACCTCCCCGAATCGCTGCGCGTCCGGCCCGGCGCCCGCGCCGCGATCCTGCGCGCCGTCCTCGCCGGGGCGGGCATCCACGACCTGCCGCCCGGCTGGGGCACCACCTCGCACGCCTCGACGGCCGCCGCCAACCGCGCGGGGCTGCGCGCCGCCCTGCCGCAGCTGATGGCCCTCTTCGACGCGCCGCTCCTCGCCGACGCGGGCCTGATCGAGGCCCGGGTCGTCCGCAGGGCCCTGCGCGCCGCCACCGAGGGGGACCCGGTAGCCCTGGACGGGCTGGCCGACCTGGTCTCCACGGAGCTGTGGCTGCGCCGCCTCCTGGCCCGCCGGGGCACCTGCTGGACCGGCACGTCGGCCCCGCGCCAGCGCGCCGTGGCCGCCGGGGTGCCCACGCGCCCCGCCCGCCCCACGCTCCAGGCGTGACCGGGCCGGGGCGCCGGGCGGCCCTCGGCGCCGGACCGGCCGGACACGGCGGGCGGTGGGGCCCGGTGGGTGGGCGTCAGGCGCAGCTGATCCGGGACTCCGCCCAGTCGGCGGGCGCCACGGCGCCCAGGGGGGCCGCCGGGTCCGGCTCGACGACCAGGCGGATGGTGCGGCGGCCGGAGATCCCGACGCGCAGCGGCACCGCCGGATCGCCGCCGCGCAGCACCGGTGAGCGCCACAGCCGGGTGCCGTCCCCGTACACGGAGAAGCGGACCGCGCCCAGCCCCCGCGCCATGTCGTCCACGCCGGCGAACGCCTCGTAGGCCGTGCAGCGGCGGTTCAGGTCGATGGTGAGCGACGACCGGGCGTGCACGGTGACGCCGTGCCCGTACCGCTCGCCGCCGACGGACATGCCAGGGCGCTGCCACATCCAGCCGGACGCCCCGAGCCGTACCTCCGGGCCGGTGTGGTCGCCGTAGAGGCCGTAGTCGAGCCGGTTGACCTGGTAGACGACGGGCGGGGCCGGAGCGGGCGCCGGCGCCGGTGGCGGCGGGACGGGCGCCGGCACGGGCGGCGGGGCGGCCGGCGGCCGAGGGGCCGGCGCGGTCGTCGGCGCGGGCCGCGCGGCCGGGGGCGCGGGTGTCGCGGGCGGCGCCGGCCGCGCCTGCTGCCGGCCGGTCGGGGCCGCCCGCGGCAGACGCCCCGGCCCGGGGGCCGGTGGTGGGGTGGTCCGGCTCGGCGCGGCCACCGGCTGCCGCGGTACGACGGGCTCGACGGCGGGCGGCCGGGCTTCCGGGCCGGGTGCGGGGCGCGGGCCGCCGGACAGCGCCCACACCAGCCCGGCGACGGCGGTGACGGCCACCGTCACGGCGACGCCCGCCTTCGCCGGCGCGCCGAGCCCCTCGGCGGCGGCACCGCCGGCCGCCCCCGATCCGCCCGCCGCGGCCGCCGCCCCGGCCCCGGCGCCCGCGGCCCCCGCCGCACCACCGGCGGCCAGCCCGGCCGCCTCGATCGAGTACCCGGCCGCGAACCACCCGACGACGGCGACCGGCAGCAGCGCGGGGATCCCCGCGTTGACCTGCTCCAGCTCGCCCACCGCCAGCCGGCACCGGGCGCACTCCTCCAGGTGCTTGCGCAGGCCCCGTTCGGCCCGCGTCCGCAGACCTCCCCGGGCATGGGCGCCCAACCGGTCCGCGTAACGCGCGCAGTCCCCGCCCGCGGTGAGCGACCGGCTCACGTGTGCCTGGAGGTACGCCTGCTTCAGCCCCTCCCGGGCCCGGCTCGCGAGCACCGCCGTGGCGTTCGCGGTCAGCCCGAACAGCGGCGCGACCTCGCTGGGCGACTCCTCCTCGACGGTGGTGTGCCACAGCACCGCCTGCCACCGCTCGGGCAGCGAACGGAAGGCCCGCACGGCGAGCGACCGCTCGGCCTCGTGCATCGCCCGCACATCGGCGGCCGGCTCCACGGCATCGGCGTCCGACACCCCGGCGGGCCGCGCCGCCTGCGCGGCGAACACCGCGAAGTCCTCCACCAGGTGCTCGCGCCTGGCCGTCGTGGTCCAGTGGGCGGCCACCCGCCGCACGGTCGTCAGCAGGTACGCCCGCACGGCGTGTCGGGGCCCCGCGCCGCCGCGTACCGCCTGGAGCGTACGGACGAACACCTCCGCCGTCAGGTCGTCCGCGGTGTGCGCGTCCCGGCAGCACGTCCGGGCGTAACGCCGCACCGCCTCCGCGTGCCGGCGGAACAGCTCCTCGTACGCCGTGTCGTCGCCGTCCCGGAGCCGCCGGACCAGCTCGGCGTCCGACGGCGGCAGGTCGACGGGCGGTGGCAGTACGGACCCGGTGGCGCCACCCTCGCGCTGTGCGGGCACGGTGGCCCCGGCGCCCCCGCCGGCCGCTGCCGGCGAACCGCCGGGCCCGCCCCGGTTGGGCACCTTCGGCGAGGGGGCGGCGGCCGGGGAGGGGAGCGGCGCGGGAGGCGGCCCTCCGGCCCCCGCGGCCCCGCCGCCGAACGGCTCGTCGCGACCCTCACCGCTCATCGCGGAAGCCCCGTACCCCTGCTCAGACCCGGACATCGGGCAAGAGTGCCACGGAGGAGGGCGCCCACCGGGGGCAAGCGCCCGTCAACCACTCATCCGGGGAGATGACCCGAACGCCGGAGCCGGACGTGCCCCGTTCGGGTGACCCCTATGCCGGGCGGGAGCGGAGCCCCTCCAGCAGGATGTCCAGCAGCCGGGCCGACGCGGCACTCTGCTGGGCGGCGTCCGGCAGCGAGGGCGCCGCCGTGGCGATGACCAGCAGCACGTCCGCCACGGTCACGTCGCCGCGCAGCTCACCGGCCTCCCGGGCCCGGTCGACCAGCCGGCCGACGACCTCCAGCAGCTCCGACGCGCCCGCGTCGTCGAGTTCCGCCGCCGGCACCGCGCGCGGCGCGACCACCCGCAGCTCCGGCACGGCCGGTACACCCCGCTGCTGCGGCACCCGCGTCGCCTCGTCGGCGGGCCCGCCGGCCACCGGCCCGGCCGGTACCGCGGCCGGCTCGTCCACGCCCACGCGCAGCACGTGCGGCGGCAGCAGACGCCCGGCGCCCGACGCCACGGACGTCCGCAGGAACCGGGAGAGCGCCGACCACGGCTCCTCCTCCTGCCCCAGCGCCGTACGCGCCTGCTCGGTGAGCCGGGACGTCTCCTCCTCGGCTATTCGGCGCACCAGGACGTCCTTGCTCGGGAACCGCCGGTACACCGTGCCGACCCCGACCCGCGCCCTGCGCGCCACGTCCTCCATCGGCGCCCCGTACCCGAGCTCGCCGAACACCTCCCGAGCCGCGCGCAGCACGTGCTCGAGGTTCCGCTGCGCGTCGACCCGCAGCGGCGCCGTACGTCCGGCAGGCCCGCCGGAGCCGATCCGGCCGTTCACCGCACCGCCGAACCCCTCCGACGAAGCGGACGAAGCGGACGCCGAGGCGACAGCGGTCGACCAGCGCGAATCCTGAATATGCATATTTGTTCCCCCGGAAATGATGTGTCTCCCCCCGGAGACTCCCCCACCCTGACAACCGGGGGCGGACCACACGCTCAGGTCATGCGCGTCGAACCGACTCCCCGACGACATACGAACATAGTTGAGTCGAGGTCAATTCAGAAGGGGCAGTTCCGACCGGTGCGCCCCCCGATCGGAGCAAGGACCGGAACGCTCCCGATTCTGCCCCCTCGCGCCACCCTACTTCTCCGCCCTGACCTGGACTCCTTCCCCCGCCCTGGGTCGCCGCGCCACCCCGGACCCCACCCGGCCTCCTGTCACACAATTCGCCGGGCCTGTGGACAAACGCCGAAGCGCGTTGCGTCATGGGAGGGTGACCGAACCTGTGCGCATTCTCGTTGTCGGCGGTGGCTACGTCGGGATGTACACCGCCCTGCACCTCCAACGGCGGCTCAAGGCCGAGCTGAGAAGCGGCGCGGCCGAGATCACCGTGGTCACACCCGACCCGTACATGACGTACCAGCCGTTCCTCCCCGAGGCCGCCGCCGGCAACATCTCACCCCGCCACGTCGTCGTCCCGCTGCGCCGGGTCCTCGACAAGTGCCGCATCGTCATCGGCGAGGCCAAGGCCGTCGACCACGCCAAGCGCACCGCGACCGTCACCACCCTCGCCACCGACGAGGAGGGCACGGGTCCGGTCCAGCTCACCTACGACGAACTGGTCATCGCGCCCGGCTCGATCTCCCGCACCCTCCCCGTGCCCGGCCTGGCCGAGTACGGCATCGGCTTCAAGACCGTGGAGGAGGCCATCGGGCTGCGCAACCACGTCATCGAGCAGATGGACATCGCCTCCTCCACCCGCGACCCCGCCATCCGCGACGCCGCCCTCACCTTCGTCTTCGTCGGCGGTGGATACGCTGGCGTGGAGGCGCTCGGCGAGCTCGAGGACATGGCCCGCTACACCGCGCGGTACTACCACAACATCAAGCCGCAGGACCTGAAGTGGGTCCTGGTCGAGGCCACCGGCCGCATCCTCCCCGAGGTCGGCGAGGACATGGGCAAGTACACCGTGCGCGAGCTGCGGGCCCGGAACATCGACGTACGCCTCGAAACCCGCCTGGAGTCGTGCGAGGACCGGGTCGCCGTCCTCAGCGACGGCACCCGCCTCCCCACCCGGACGGTCGTGTGGACCGCCGGCGTGAAGCCCGCGCCCGTCCTCGCCGCCACCGACCTCCCCCTCAACGAACGCGGCCGCATCAAATGCACCGCCCGTCTCTCCGTCGAAGGCGTCGACCACGCCTGGGCCGCCGGTGACGCCGCGGCCGTCCCCGACGTCACCGCGGACGAACCGGGCCGGGAATGCGCGCCCAACGCCCAGCACGCCGTGCGCCAGACCAAGGTCCTGGCGGACAACCTCGTCGCCTCGCTCCAGGGCCGGCCGCTCAAGGACTACGCCCACAAGTACGCCGGATCCGTCGCCTCGCTCGGACTGCACAAGGGCGTCGCCCATGTCTACGGGCGCAAACTCAAGGGCTATCCCGCCTGGTTCATGCACCGCGCCTACCATCTCAGTCGCGTCCCCACCTTCAACCGCAAGGCACGCGTCCTGGCCGAGTGGACGCTCGCCGGCCTCTTCAAACGGGAGATCGTCTCCCTCGGGTCCCTGGAGCACCCGCGCGCCGAGTTCGCACTCGCCGCCGGCCCGCCGCCGCCCGAGCCCCAGGACGAGGCGTCCAGGGGCGGAACCGCGGACGGCGGCGCGAAGTCCGACTGAAGAGACGTCCCTGCCGAACGGTCCTGACGAGGCGTAGTAGCGACAGACGCCGCTTGTCAGTGCGGTCGGTCACACTGGACGTGTGACCATAGGTGGGCTCACACCTGCACAGAGTGACTCAGCACGGCAACGCACGGCACCGACACCATGAGGCATACAGATCCGTGAACTTCACGCGTTGGAGCGCCCGGCTCCCCGGTACGCAGCGCCGCGCCGCCGCGCGCGGCACCGACCATGGGGTCTCGCCGGCGCAGCGGGCGGACTCCGTACCCGCGGCGCGAGGTGAGTCCGGCCGGCAGCTGGAGCCCGTGTCCGACGACGTCCCCGCCCTTGAGGACTTCTCCGTACGGGAGATCCTCGGCAGCCTGCCCGGCCTCGTCGCCCTCACCTATGGCCCCGAGCACCGCGTCGCGTACGTCAACGACGCCTACGCCGCCGCCTTCGGCCCACGCCCGCCCGGCGCGACCGTCGCCGGCGTCTGCCCCGAGCTCGCGGAGCTGGGCCTGCCGCCGCTCATGGACCAGGTGCTGCGCAGCGGAAAGCCCCGCACGGTCAAATCCCGCCGCACGCACGCGGGAGGCTCGTACACGGTGACCTGCCTGCCCGTCGACACGCGGGGCACCGGCGAGTCCGGCGTCCTCGTCCACGCCGCCGACGTCACCGACCACGCGGAGGCCGCCGAGCGGCTGAGAGCCAGCGAGCGCCGCCACCGCGAGACCGCCGTCACCCTGCAACGCTCACTGCTGCCGCAGAAGTTGGAACAGCCCGACGACCTCCGTGTGGCCGCCACCTACCAGCCGGGCGGTACGGACGCCGCGGTCGGCGGCGACTGGTACGACGTGATCACCCTCGGCGCCGGCCGCACCGCGCTCGTCATCGGCGACGTCATGGGCCGCGGGGTGCGCGCGGCGGCCGTCATGGGCCAACTCCGCACCGCCGTGCGGGCCTACGCGCGGCTCGACCTGCCGCCCCACGAGGTGCTCCAGCTGCTGGACGGACTCGCCGCCGAGATCGACGCCAGCCAGATCGCCACCTGCGTCTACGCCGTCCACGACCCCAACGAGGGCCGCCTCGTCTACGCCTCCGCCGGCCACCTGCCGATCCTCGTCAGGGACGAGGACGGCACCGTGCGCCGCGCCGAGGAACCGACCGGTCCCCCGCTCGGCACCGGAGGCTGGCTCCACACCTCCGGCACCATCGCCCTCCCGCCCGGCTCCACCGCCGTCCTCTACACCGACGGCCTGGTCGAGCGGCGCCGGGAGGACATCGACGAAGGCGTCGCCGCCCTGGAGCGCGCCCTGGCCGGCGCCACGGGCAGCCCCCAGGTCGTCTGCGGCCGGCTGCTGCGCGCCCTCGGCGTCACCGCCGACCACGACGACGACGTCGCCGTCCTGGTGCTCCAGCACCCCTCCCGTACGGGACCGGACGCCGAGCTGTTCCACAACGCCGCGCTCGACCTGCTCGGCGGCGTCGAGGCGGCTCCACGCGCGCGTGCCTTCGCCTCCGGCGTCCTCTCCAGCTGGCGCTTCCCGGTCGAGCTGCGCGACCTTGGCGTGCTGGCGACCAGCGAACTGGTGGCGAACTCCCTCCAGCACGGCAGCCCGCCCATGCGCCTCAGACTCCGCCGCACCGACCGGCGCCTGATCATCGAGGTGACGGACGGCGACGACCACCTGCCGCGCCGCCGCCGCGCCGAAACGGAGGACGAGGCGGGTCGAGGCATCTCGATCATCGCCACGATCGCCTCGTCCTGGGGCAGCCGCCGCACACCCGGAGGTGGCAAGGCGGTCTGGTGCGAGTTCGCGCTGCCGGGCTAGGCGGCGGCCTCCACGGCCCGCTCCGGCCGGTGCCGCGCCACCACCCGCGACGTCGCCACGAGGTAGGGGTGGTCCTGCGCCGGAGTGAGCTTCCCGCCCAGCCGCAGCGCCAGCACCGTGATGCCGAGGGAGAAGAGGACGAAGGTCACGATGTACGGCCCGTGCAGCGCGGCGCCCATGGGACCGCCCACCGCCGGACCGACCGCCAGCGCGAGCTGCTTGACCAGGGCGAACGCCGAGTTGTACTGCCCGACCATCGACTCCGGCGCCAGGTCCGCCACCAGCGGGGCCACGGTCGGCGACAGCATCGCCTCGCCCAGCCCGAACAACCCGTACGTCGCGATGAACGCGGCCGTGGCCATCGCCTGGCTGCCGTGCCCGAGCCCCGCGTACCCCGCGATCAGCCACGCCACGGCCCAGATGAGCCCGACCCACGCGATCACCCGCGTCCGCCGGCGCCGCTCCACGAACCGCAGCACCAGGAACTGCGCCGCGACGATGACCGCGGTGTTCGCGGCCAGCGCCATGCCGAGCGCCGACGGCTCGATCCCGGCGGCCTCGGTCCCGTACGCCGCGAGACCCGACTCGAACTGCCCGTAACAGGCGAAGAACAGCACGAAGCCCAGCACGCACAGCTGCACCATCGCCCGGTGCCCGAGCAGCGCCCGGAGCCCCGCCCGGGGCTTCTCGCCCTTGGGCGCCTGACCGAGGGACGGCGAGCGCGGCATCGTCACGGTGGCCGCGAGCCCGGCGAGCACCAGGAACATCGCGGCCTCTATCGAGAAGAGGAGCAGGAAGCTGCCCGGCCGGCTCTCGTCCACGAGCTGCCCGCCGATCAGGCCACCGACGCCGAGCCCGAGGTTCTGCAGGAAGAACTGCGTGGCGAACGCCCGGGTCCGGGTCGCCGTGGACGAACACCAGACGATCATCGTGGCGAGCGCGGGCTGCATCACCGCGGTACCCGCACCGAGCAGCGCCGCCGCCCCGACGACGGTCGCGACGCTCCCCGCCAGCCCCATGCCCAGCGCGCCGGCCGCGGCCAGCAGCGCGGCCCCCACCAGTACGGGCAGCGGCCCCCGGCGGTCGATGGCCCGCCCGGTGAAGGGGAGGACCACCAGAGCGGCCATGGCGAAGACCGCCAGCACGGCCCCCGCCGTACCGGCGCCCAGGTTCCGCACCTGAGCGACATACACGTAGAGATACGGAACGGTGAACCCGAGCCCGAACGCGCTCAGCACGTTCCCCGCCTGGATCCGGCGCATCGCAGCGCCCATCGCCTTGGTCACACTCACCCACTTCGACTCTGTAGGACTCAGTCCTGAAGACTTCAACACTAAAGTTCGATGCTTAACTGTACACACTGAAGGACTTCAACGCCAACGAGTGCCGTGGGATACTTCGCGCATGTCCGACACCCGGGAACCGAGCCTCGACGAGCAGATCGCGGCCTATCAGCGCGAGTTCCGCGACCTCGATCCGCAGGTCGAGAAGGTGGTGTCGGCCCTGGGCCGGCTGAACCGCCGCATGAACGTCGCGTACGGCCGCCAGGTCGCCGAGCTCGGCATCAGCAATGCCGAGTGGGAGGTCCTCAAGCACCTCGTCCTCTCCGGCGCGCCGTACCGCCTGGGGCCGGGCGAGCTCGCCAAGCGCCTCGGGCTCACGCCCGCGGCGATGACCCACCGCATCGACCGCATGGCTGCCGACGGCCTGGTCACCCGCGACCGGGACGAGAGCAACCGGGTACGCGTCATCGTCGAACTGACCGACGAGGGCCGCGCCAAGTGGCTGGAGGCCATGCGCATGGCCACCGCCTTCGAGGAGGACCTGCTCCAGGACCTGTCCACGGAGGAGCGCGGAGCCCTGGGCGAGATGCTGATCCGCCTCCTGCGCCGTGTGGAGCACGCCCAGCCCGACGCGGGCGGCCGGCTCAAGGACTTGGACTGACCGAGCCGACCGAGCGGGGGTTGACACACCCCAAGTCGATCCGTAAAGTTCTTCGGGTTGCCACGGGGCCGTAACGGTTCTGCGGCAACCGATCCCGCCGCACTGCGCGGCAACCAAACCCAGCACGATCTCCCGAACGGGACGAATTTCGGCATGCCGAAATTCATTTCGAAGACTCGATTATGAGCCGCCCGGGAAATCCGCTAGGGTTTGAAACGTCGGAACGGCCCAAGGGCCGGAAAGACAACTCCCGCTGACTGGGAATCAGGCCCGAAAGGATCTGATAGAGTCGGAACCGCCGGAAAGGGAAA
>NZ_JBWKJV010000041.1:0-24405 GCF_056432045.1 Streptomyces sp. NPDC045701
CGGATGCTCGGCCAACGGGCACGTCCGGTTCGGCGGGCGGGGACGGGAAAACCGGCACTGGAAACAGTGCACGGCGTCTCGTCCCCGACCCAACACGTGCCCTTCGAGCCCGAGGTTGCCCAGCTCCTCTTCCAGCTCGTCTCGCACCGCTACGAACGGGCCTCGCTGATCGTCACCGGGAACCGGCCGCTGGGCCGCTGGGACGAGGTGTTCGGCGACCGCGCGACGGCCTCCGCG
This sequence comes from Streptomyces sp. NPDC045701, assembly GCF_056432045.1. Classification (NCBI taxonomy): domain Bacteria; kingdom Bacillati; phylum Actinomycetota; class Actinomycetes; order Kitasatosporales; family Streptomycetaceae; genus Streptomyces; species Streptomyces sp. NPDC045701. The sequence goes on from NZ_JBWKJV010000041.1 coordinate 238, forward strand.
ACGGTGGACCGGCTGGCCCACCACGCGGAGATCGTCACCCTCGACGCCGAGAGCTACCGGACGCGCCGTCTGGAGGGCGCGGCGGTCGCGGGCTGGGGAGGGTCCGGCCCGGTCCACTGAGCGTCCCGGCGACCGGTCGTCACTCGATGACGAGCTCGACCGGGATGTTGCCGCGCGTGGCCTTGGAGTAGGGGCAGTACGCGTGGGTCTTCTCCAGCAGGTCGCGGCCCGGCTCGCCCTGGAGGTGGTCGGGCAGCTCGACGCGCATCACGACCGCGAGGCCGAAGCCGCCGTCCTCGTCCTTGCCGATGCTGACCTCGGCGGTGACCGAGGCGTCCTTGACGTCGATCTTCTCCTGGCGGCCTATCGCGCCCATGGCGCTGGCGAAGCACGCCGCGTACCCGGCGGCGAAGAGCTGCTCGGGGTTGGTGCCCTTGCCGTTGCCGCCGAGGGCCTGGGGGAAGCCGAGCGGGAGGTCGATCTGGCCGTCGGAGCTGACGGCGCGGCCTTCGCGTCCGTTGGCGGTGGCGACAGCGGTGTAGAGCGCGTCCATGAGGGACTGTCCTCTCGTGGGAGGTGAGGGGGGTGGATCGGTGTCATATTTATAGCGCACGATTCAATTGTGCACAACTGAATCGTCCTCGCGCTATCCTGGGGGTATGGACACGCCCCGGACCGTGCGCGACGAGGACTTCCTCCGCCTCGACCACCAGATCTGCTTCTCGCTGCACGCCGCCACCCGCGCCTTCAACAGCGTCTACCGCACCGCGCTCAAGGACCTCGGCCTGACCTACCCCCAGTACCTGGTGATGCTCGTCCTCTGGGAACACGGAGAGCTGCCCGTCAAACGGATCGGCGAGCACCTGCGGCTGGACTCCGGCACCCTCTCGCCGCTGCTCAAGCGGCTGGAGGCGGCCGGGTACGTCGAGCGGCGGCGCAGCGCCGACGACGAACGCTCCGTCACCGCCCGGCCCACCCCCGCCGGTACCGAACTGCGCGAACGGGCCCTCGGCGTGCCACGCCGGATCGCCTCCGCGACCGGCCTGCCACTGGAGGAGCTCCGCGAGCTGCGCGCCCGGCTCAACGACCTCACCACCGCCCTCGACGCCGCCGGGTCGGCGGCCTACCCGGAGGGCTGCGTCACGGAGGACGGCGCCACCGAGGGCTGAGCACCGGCGCGATAATCGCTGGGCGGCGCCGCGACCGGGCCCTACCGTGGGCCCCATGATCGCTACACCCCGCCTCGCGGCCATCACTCCCGCCAACGTGGACGCCGCGATCGAGGTACGGGTCCGCCCCGACCAGGAGCACCGGGTCGCTCCGGTCGTGCGGTCGCTCGCCGAGGCGTACGCGCGTCCCGACACGGCCTGGCCCCGCCTCATCCTCGACGGCGACCGGCCCGTGGGCTTCCTCATGGCCTTCTTCGACATCGACTTCTCCGGCGGCGGCGACCGGTCGGACCTCCGCTCGGGACTCTGGCGCCTGAACATCGCCGCCGGGGAACAGGGCCGTGGATACGGCCGCTTCGCGGTCGACAGCGTGGCGGCCGAGATCCGCCGGCGCGGCGGTACCCGCCTGACCACCACCTGGGTCCCGGGCGAGGACGGCCCCGAGGACTTCTACCTCCGGCTGGGCTTCCGGCCGACGGGCGAGACGCAGGGCGACCAGCGGGTGGGCGAACTCGTCCTCTGACCCCGATCGCGTCCCGGCTGCGGAGCGGCCGGCGGGGGTCCCCCTCGGGCCACCTCTCCGCCGCCCGGCCCGCACGCCCCGGTGGGTGCGGGTGCCTGCGGCGCGGTGCGGAGGTTGGTGGGGTGACCCCGGAGGCCCCGACCCCGGGCCACCCGCGGCGACCCACCCCCGGCCCGCCCCGTGAGGGGCGCCCCGACCGGGGTCGGTGGGTCAGACGATGCCACGCACCAGGCCGAGGCCGAGGAGGTCCTGGGGGCGCAGGCGCAGTTGTTCGGCGGTGCGCGGGGCTTCCTCCGGTGGGCGTTTGAGGATCGCGGCCGCCAGCTCCGGCGCGATCACCGAGAAATAGCTGTCCGGCGTCGCCCAGGTGTTGTCCGGCGCGGCCAGCGCCAGCGCCCCGCCCGAGCCGCCCTCGCCGATGAGGAGCGTGGTCACCGGGACCCGCGCTCCGGCGACGGCCGTGAACGCGTCCGCGATCGCGGCACCCGCACCCGCCCGCTCCGCCGCCGCGTCGTTCGCGGCGCCCGGCGTGTCGACGAGCGTCAGCACCGGGACGCCGAGCCGGTCCGCGAGCCGGATCACCCGGGCTGCCGTGCGGTAACCGGCCGGGCGGGTCGCCGTGCCGCACTGGGCGACGTACGCGACCGCCCGCCCGTCGGGCCGCAGCCCCACGCCGCACAGCGTCCCCGGGTCCGTACCGCCGCAGCGGTCGCCGACCAGGGGCAGCCGGTCCGTGAAGTAGGCGTCCAGGTACGCCTCGGCGCGGGGGCGGGCCGGGTCGCGGGCCTGCCGGACCGCGTCCCAGCCACTGGCGGGCAGCGGCGTGCCGGAGAGGGCGGCCGGCGGCGGAACCTCCCGGGCCGGGCTCGTCAGCGCGGTCAGCCAGCGCGTGACCGTCCCGCGCAACTCCGCCGGGCGTACGACGGCGTCGACGTGCCCCGCCGCCAGCTGGCCCTCGGCGGTGTACGCGGCTGGGTCCGCGTCCGCCGGCCGCACCCGCGACCCGGCGAACCCGACCTGCGCCCCCGGCAGCGCCAGGATCACATCGGCGCCCGCCCCGACGGTCGCCCAGCCGCCCCCGGTCGCCGGGTCGCGCAGTACCGCGAGGTGCGGCAGCCCCGCCTCCCGCAGCAGCACCGACTCGCGGGCCACCCGCTGGAGCTGGGTCAGCGCGACCATGCCCTCCTGCATCCGGCTGCCCCCGGTCGCGACCAGCGTCACCAGCGGTACGCGCCGCTCGCGCGCCAGCCGGTAGGCCGCTTCGAGCCGGTCACCGGCCCGCTCGCCCAGCGAGCCGCCGAGGAAGCCGAACTCGAAGGCGAGGACGACGCAGGAGCGGTCGCCGACGGCCGCCGTGCCGTACACGACCGACTCGGCCTCGCCGGTCCGGTCGGCCGCGCGGGCGCGGGAGGCGCCGTACCCCTCCCAGGACAGCGGCCCGTCGGGGGCGCTGGACCGGGCCGGCGGGGCGTGCTCCTCGAAGGAGCCGGTGAGGAGCGCGATGGCCTCGCGGGCGGACGGGCGCTCAGCCATGGAGCGCCCGCTTCATGATCTTGCCCATGTCGTTGCGGGGCAGGACGTCCAGGTACCGCACGGTCCGGGGGCGCTTGTGCGGGGCGAGCTGCGCCGCCACGTGGTCCGCGAGGTCGTCCGCCGCGGGCGGCGCGTCCGGGTCGGCGGGGACGATCCACGCCACGATCCGTTCGCCCAGGTCGGGGTCGGGTTCGCCGGTCACGGCGGCCTCCCGCACCGCCGGATGGTCGAGGAGCGCGTTCTCGATCTCGCCGGCACCGATCTTGAACCCGCCGCTCTTGATCAGGTCCGTCGCCCTGCGCCCCACGATCCGTACGGAACCGTCCGTGTCCCGTACGGCCATGTCCCCGGTGCGGAACCAGGCGCCGTCGAAGGCGGCGGCCGTGGCGTCGGGCCGGTTCAGGTACCCGGTGAACAGGTTCGGGCCCCGGACCTGGATCTCGCCGACCGTCTCCCCGTCGTACGCCGTGATCTCCGAGCCGTCCTCCTCGACCAGCCGCAGGTCCACACCGGGCAGCGGCACGCCGACGGAGCCGGTGCGCGGCTCGACGTCGTCGGCCCTGACGCTGGTGTTCATGAGCGTCTCGGTCATGCCGTACCGCTCGATGACCCGCCGCCCCGTCAGCGCGGCGATCCGCCGGTGGTCGGGCACGGGCAGCGCCGCCGAGCCGGAGACCAGCAGCCGCGCCCCCGCCAGCGCCTTCGCCAGCCGCGGGTCGTCGTCCAGGGCTTCCGCGATGCGGTGGTACATCGTCGGGACACCGAACAGCATGGTGCCGCCGGAGGCCAGCTCCCGCGCCACACCACCGGTGGTGAACCTGCCCAGGTGACGCACGGATCCGCCGCGCCGCAGCGGGCCGAGCACGCCGAGGATCAGCCCGTGGACGTGGAACAGGGGCAGGGCGTGCACGAGGACGTCGTCGGACGTCCACGCCCAGGCGTCCTCCAGGGCGTCGAGGGTCGCGGCGATCGCGCGCCGGGGCAGGACGGCGCCCTTGGGCGGGCCCGTGGTGCCGGAGGTGTAGACGACGAGCGCGGGGTCCTCGGGGTCCCGCGGCCCGGCGGGCGACGGCCCCGGCGGAGCCGCGCCGGCGGCGGTGTCGTCCACGGTGACGTCCAGCCGCTCCAGGCCGCCCAGCGCGTGCGGCAGTTCGTCCTCCGGTGCCGCGAGGACCAGCGCGGGGCGGCTGTCGGTGACGATGTGCGTCAGCTCGCGCCCGCCCGTCCTCGGGTTGAGCGGTACGGCCGGTACGCCCGCGAGCAGCGCGGCGACCACCGCGACGGCGGTCTCCAGCGTGGGGGTGGCCCATACGGCGACCCGTTCCGCCCCGTCCAGCCGGGCGGCGGTCGCGGCGGCCGCCGAGCGCAGTTCGCCGTACGTCAGCGAACGGTCCCCGAACCGCAGCGCGGGCCGTTCGGATCCGGCGTCCAGGGCCGGAAAGAGCGAACTCACTCGTCGTCCTCCTTGGGGGATGCGGCGCAGGGCTGCGCACCCGCGGTCACGGGCCCCACCATTCTCCCCGCCGACGCCCGGCGGGAAGCGGTGCCGCGTGTGCTGTTCGCCGCAGTTCGGGTGCCGCTCGTCCCGGGTACGGGCCGGCCTCGACCCGCCGTCGAGCGGACGGCCCGGACGCCCGCCCGGGGCGCCGCCGGCCGCTGCTGCGGCGCGACCTCGCGACGGGGCGCGGAGCCCGGGCCGTCAGCGGGGCGAGCGCCAGGTGAACGCGGTGCCGCGTGTCCCGTCGTCCCCGGTGTCGTCGTCCGGGAGGGTGAGGCGCACACCGGGGCGCCCGGCGGGCAGCGCGTGCGCCGCGCCGACCTCGACGTCCACCGCCGTCACGCCCGCGTGCCGGAGACCGGCCGCCAGGGCGCCGCGCGGGGCGGTGCCGAGCCGGTCGGCGACCGGGCCGGTGACCAGGGCGTCCACCGCTCCGGTGAAGCGGACGGACGGCGTGGGGCCCGGCAGCGCCGCCCGCCGCCGGTCCCGCGCGGCACCCGGCCGCGGAAGGACCGGGGCGCCTCGGCGGAAGGCTGCCGGAGCGCGAAGACGGCGGTGCGGACCTCCCGTCTCGCGGAGTCCGGCTCGTTCACGGCCTGGTCCGGCAGGCCGCCGCGCCCTCGATCCACCGCTCCCGCTGCCGGGCCGTCTCGTACGGGCGTGCGTTGCCGATGGCGATGCCCGCCCGCGCGGCGAGGACGCGCGGCACGGCGACGTCCTCCTCGGTGAACCGCCCGCCGCGCTTCCCGGTCGGGTGGAGGTGGCCGAACACCGCGGCGTGGACGCGGATCGGTACGCCGAGGGAGGACCGGCCGGCCCTGGCCGTCGCCCTCGGGCAGCCGGCCGGCGCGCCGCCGGTCCTCCTCCGTCATGCCGTCCGTGTACAGGCCGGTGTACGGGCAGGTGTCGTCGGTGTCGGTGTCGGTGTCGGTGTCGGTGTCGGTGTCGGTGTCGGTGTCCGGGACGGGGTACGGGCCGCGGTGCGGTGCGCGGTCGGTGCCCACGCCGAGCACCGCCTCGAGCAGTGCCGGGAGCCCGCCCCGGGTCACCCGTACGTCACTCGGCTTCGGCGAGCGGGTTGAGCGTGATGGGCTGGATGCGGCCCTCCAACATCGCCCCGAGCCCCAGGACGGCACAGACGTCGGGCCGTTCCGCGATCTGCACGGGCATGCCGGTCGCGTTGCGCAGCATCTGGTCGAGGCCCGGCAGCAGAGCGCTGCCGCCGACCATCATGATGCCGCGGTCGACGAGGTCGGCGACGAGGTCGGGCGGGCAGTCGCGCAGCACCTTCCCGATGCCGTCGAGCACGGCCGTCAGCGGGGTGTGCAGCGCCTGGCGCACCGCGGCGGTGTCGACGAGCACGGAACGGGCCAGCCCGGTCGCCACGTCCCGGCCGTGGATCTCGGTGGAGGCCGGTCCGTGCGGGGTGAGGCCGTTGCCGTGCAGGGCGAGCTGGAGGGGACGTACGGACTGGCTGGGCAGCATCAGCTCGTGCTGGTGGCGCAGGTACTGGATGACGGCGTGGTCGATGGCGTTGCCGCCCACCGGGATGCGCTCGGCGGTCACGATGGCGCCGAGCGACAGGACGGCGACCTGGGTGGTGGCGGCGCCGCACACCAGGATCATGGTGGCGGTGGGCTGTTCCACCGGCAGCCCGCAGCCGACCGCCGCCGCGATCAGCGTGTCGACCAGCTCGACGCGGCGGGCGCCGAGCCCGACGAGCGTCTCGATCGTTGCGCGCTGGGCGAGCGGGTCGCTGTCGTGCGGGGTGCACGCGGCGGCGCGCAGCATCGGCTTGCGGCGCAGCTGGCGGCGGAGCTTCTCGCCGAGGAGGTGGCGCAGCATCCGCTGGGCCATGTCGATGTCGACGACGCTGCCGCCGGAGATGGGGCGTGCGACGCGGATGTAGTCGGGGGTGCGGCCGGTCATCTTCTCCGCGAACTCGCCGACGGCGATCAGCGCCCCGGTGCGGGTGTTGACGGCGGCGACGCTCGGCTCGTCGACGACGAGTCCGACACCCTTGACGAAGACGCGGGTCCTGGCGGCCCCCAGGTCGACGGCGACATGACAGCGGCGCAACTGCTCGAGACTGACGGTCACGGTGCGGATCCTCCCAAGAGCGGTACGTCCTCGCATCCTGCGGGCGTGGGACGCCCGGCGCGCGCCGGGAGAGCTGACGGGGTGACAGACGGCGGCCGAAGGAGGTATCCGGGCGGCACGGGACACGGGACACGGGACCCGGGACACGGGGCCGGGTCCGGTGGCGCGGGCGATCAGACCAGCCGCTGGAGCAGTCCCCAGGTGAACTCGGCGACGCACGGCGTCCCGCCGGGCGGTGTGAACGCCAGCCGCCACCGGGTGGGCGCGCTGCCCTCCAGGGGGCGGGCCGGGGGGAAGGCCCGGGCCACCTCGTCGACGGTGCAGCTCCAGGGACGCAGGTCGGCGGCCGTGCGCAGGTCCGGGCCGGCCGCGCCCGGGGCCCGGACCAGCCACTCGTTCCACACCCCGCCGCCGCCCGGCGCGGCCAGCACCTCGAAGCGGAGGTCCGGCCAGAGCGGCACGGGCCACAGCAGCGCGTCGCACACCAGGTCGCCGATGGCGCGGCGGGTGCGGGTCTCCGGCTCGCCGAGCACCGAGCGGTAGCGGCCGAGGGCGCCCCGGGACCTGGGGGAGCGGAGCATGGCCTGCCAGCGGCGGTTGGCCTCCCGCATCTCGGTGAGCGACGCGCCCAGCTCGCGGCGCGCCTCCTCGACGAGGCCCGGCTGGTGGTCGGCCATCCGGCGCAGCAGGACGAGCTGGAAGTCGAGCGGTCCAAAGGGGGCGGGGACGGTGCCGGAGGCTCTCATGCCGACATCCTGCCCCTTCCGTGAGAAGGAGCGGCGCGCCGGACGATGGCCGTTTCCACACAGGATTCTCACAGTCCCCGGTACCTCTGGTGTCCCCAAGCCGCATAATCTGCGGGCGCCATGGATTACTGCCACCAGTGTCAGCGGCACCTCAACGGAGCCCTGGCCTGTGCCGGCTGCGGTACGCCCGTCGAGGAGCTCCGGCACGACGACCCCCGAACATCCGCGGCGGGCCACGTCTACGAGCTGGACCGGGACGAGGAGTTGCCGACCGCGGCGCCTCGCCGTGCCCGCGGGCAGGCGCACCGCTCCCGGTCCGCCCGCCGGTCCGGCCCGGCGGGGCGCAGGGCCCGCAAGGGGCGCGGGCGCAAGCTGCTGGTCGGGGTGGGCGCCCTGCTGCTGGCGGCCGGTCTGCTGAGCCTCGCCGAGCTGGCGATCGAGCACCCCGGCGAGGACGGCGCGGCCACCGCCGTACGGCAGGAGGACCAGGCGGCGCCCGAGCCGCTGCCGGACCAGCCGGAGGGCTCCGTGCTGCCGGACGACCCCGGCCCGGTGGAGGATCCGGTGGCGGAGACCTCGGCGCCGGGCGACTCCGAGGACGGCCCGGGCACCGGTGAGGAGGGGACCGGAGCCCCCTCGCGTGGGCCGGGGGCCTCCGCGTCCGCGCCCGGTGACGCCCCCGCCACCGGACCGTCGGCCCCGCGGCCGTCGGGCGACCCCGAGCGGCCGGGTACCCCCGACGCCCCGGCCGAGGACGGTCCCGCTCCGCAGGACCCGCCGCCCGAGGAGGACCCCGGGACCCCGGACGACCCGGGCGAACCGGGTGAGACGGCCCCCGGCGAACCGGGTGAGACGGCCCCCGGCGAACCGCCGCCGGACCATCCGCCCCCCGCGGAACCCGCCCCCACGCCGACCGAGTCGTGCGACTGGTTCCTCTGGTGGTGCGTGTAGTCCCCGCTCGCCGGCCCCGGCGTCGGCGCCGCGTCCAGCGCCGGACGCGCCGCCCGTCCCCCCGCCAGAAACCTCTGGGTCCCGGCCCCCGCGCCGCCCGAAGCCCCCGGGCTCCCCGCGCCCGTACGCGCCGCCCGAAGCCCCGGCCCCCGGCGCGTTACGCGTCCGCGCTGCCGACGTCCTGGCCGAGCATGCGCCGCAGCAGGTCACGCAGGGCCGTGCGCTCCTCCTCCGACAGGCCGGCCAGCGGCTCGCGGGCGAAGTCGAGGGCCTCCCGCAGCCGGCGGGCCGTCGCACGGCCCTCTTCCGTCGCCGCGGCGATCTTCACCCGGCGGTCGGCCGGGTCGGGGCGGCGTTCCACCAGCCCGCGCGCCTCCAGGCGGTCCACGATGCCCGTCACGTTGGACGGCTCGCACCGCAGCGACCGCGCGATACGGCGCATCGGCGTCGGCTCCAGCGCGAGGAGTCCGAGGACGCGGGCCTGGGCACCAGTGAGGGAGTGCTGCGCCGCGGCCTGCTCGTACTCCTCGTGGTAGCGGGTGACCACCGTGCCGATCAGCTCGACCACTTCGAGGGTCAGCGGGTCTCTGCGTCTGCTGGACATGCGTCCCAGGATACCCGGTTACTTGACAACATGAAATATTCAGGCGCATGGTTGTTTCAGGTAGTGAAACAAACGTAACGTGAATCACTGCGTCGGCGCGGCAGCGCGTCACCGCGTGAGACACGGCGTGAAGCAATACCAGGAGGCACGCACCATGTCCGCTCTTCCCACGTCCGGCCGCGAATGGCACCTCGTCGCCCGCCCGCACGGCTGGCCCACCCCCGAGGACTTCGCCCTCCGCGAGGCGCCCGTCGCCGAGCCGGCCGAGGGTCGGATCCTCGTCCGCAACCTGTACTTCTCGGTCGACCCGTACATGCGGGGCCGCATGAACGACGTGAAGTCGTACGTGCCGCCGTTCCAGCTCGACCACCCCATGGAGGGCGGCGCCGTCGGTGAGGTCGTCGCCTCCAACGCCGAGGGCTTCGCGGTCGGCGACCACGTCCTGCACGGCCTCGGCTGGCGCGAGTACGCGGACGTCAACGCCAAGCACGCCACCAAGGTCGACGCCTCCCTGGCGCCCCTCTCCGCCTACCTCGGCGTCCTGGGCATGACCGGCCTCACCGCCTACGCCGGTCTCTTCGACGTGGCGTCCTTCAAGGAGGGCGACGCCGTCTTCGTCTCCGGCGCGGCCGGCGCCGTCGGCAGCCAGGTCGGCCAGATGGCCAAGCTCAAGGGCGCCTCCCGGGTCATCGGCTCGGCCGGCTCCGACGAGAAGGTCAAGCTCCTCACCGAGGAGTACGGCTTCGACGCCGCCTTCAACTACAAGGACGGTCCCGTCGCCGCCCAGCTGAAGGAAGCCGCCCCCGACGGCATCGACGTCTACTTCGACAACGTCGGCGGCGAGCACCTGGAGGCGGCCATCTCCTCCTTCAACGTGCACGGCCGCGCCACCATCTGCGGCATGATCGCGCAGTACAACAGCACCGAGCCGACCCCCGCCCCGCGCAACCTCGCGCTGGTCATCGGCAAGCGGCTGCGCCTCCAGGGCATGCTGGTCGGCGACCACGCCGAGCTCCAGCCGCAGTTCGTCAAGGAGGTCGCCGGCTGGCTGGCCTCGGGCGAGCTCAAGTACAAGGAGACCGTCGTCGAGGGCATGGAGAACGGCGTCGAGGCGTTCCTCGGCATGCTGCGCGGCGAGAACACCGGCAAGATGATCGTTTCACTCACCCGATAGGCTCACCTCCAGCCCGCCGCGACCGTGGGCGCGAGTCGCGGCGCAACACAGGAGGAAACCCCTACATGTCGATCCAGCAGTCCGACGTCCTGTACACCGCCGTCGCCACCGCCGAGAACGGGCGTGACGGCCGCGTCGCCACCAACGACGGCAAGCTCGACGTCGTCGTGAACCCGCCCAAGGAGATGGGCGGGTCCGGCGAGGGCACCAACCCCGAGCAGCTGTTCGCCGCCGGTTACAGCGCCTGCTTCCAGGGCGCGCTCGGTGTCGTCGCCCGCCAGGAGGGCGCCGACATCTCCGGCTCGACGGTCACCGCCGAGGTCGGCATCGGCAAGAACGCCGAGGGCTTCGGGATCATCGTCAAGATCTCGGCGAAGATCCCGAACGTGAGCGCCGCCACCGCCAAGGAGCTGATCGAGAAGGCCCACCAGGTCTGCCCGTACTCCAAGGCCACCCGCGGCAACATCACGGTCGACCTCGACGTCGCCTGATCCACGCGCCCGTACGGATCGGTCCGTACGCGCCGGAGGGCCGCACCCACCCGGGTGCGGCCCTCCGCCCGTCCGGGGCCCCCGGCCGCGGTGGCGGGACCCCGATAGGGTGGGCACATGCGTGATCTCGGGGTGGGCTTCGGCTATCTGATGAAGGGGCAGCGCTGGGTCGGCCGGCACGGCCGGTGGTTCGGGTTCGGGCTGCTGCCCGGTCTGGTCACCCTGGTGCTGTACGCGGGCGCGCTGGCCGGTCTGGCGTACGGCGCGGACGACCTGACCGCATGGGCGACGCCCTTCGCGGACGACTGGTCCTCGCCCTGGCAGGGCGTCTTCCGCGGCTTCCTGACCGCGCTGCTCTTCGTCTTCGGACTGTTCCTGGCGGTCATCACCTTCACGGCCGTGACGCTGCTCGTGGGCCAGCCGTTCTACGAGTCGCTCTCCGAGCAGGTCGACCGCACCGAGGGCGGCGAGGTGCCCGAGTCCGGGCTGCCGCTCTGGCGCGAACTGTGGATCTCCGCGCGGGACAGCCTGCGCGTCCTCGTGCGGGTCGCCTTCTACGGCATCCTGCTGTTCGCCTGCGGGTTCGTCCCCGTCGTCGGCCAGACCGTCGTCCCGGTCATCGGCTTCTGCGTCTCCGGCTTCTTCCTGGCGGAGGAGCTCACGGCGGTGGCGCTCCAGCGGCGCGGCGTCGAGCTGAAGGAGCGCCTCGCGATGCTGCGCGGGCGCCGCATGCTCACCCTGGGCTTCGGTGTTCCGCTGACCCTCGCCTTCCTGGTGCCGTTCGTCGCGGTGTTCCTGATGCCCGGCGCCGTCGCGGGCGCGACGCTGCTGGTCCGCGACCTGGAAGCGGGCGAGACGCCGGAGGCGGGCGGCGCGCCCGAGGCGGACACGAGGGGCGGCGCGGCGGCGAAGGCCCGGCGTGCCTGAGCTGTTCGCCGTCGAGGTCGTCACGGTCCTCGCGGTCGTCAGCCCGGGCGCACCGGCTTCCTGACGAACCTGCTCGACCCGAGGACCACCCTGTTCGTGGCTTCCTGACGAACCTGCTCGACCCGAGGACCACCCTGTTCGTGGTGCCCACCTTCACGCGGGCCGTCGGCCCGCGGGCGCCCCGCCGGCAGCAGGGCGCCGATGGCCTGCTCCCGTCGCCCGCCTACCTCGCCCGGTTCGGCCCGGTGGCGCTCCTCTTCTCCCACTCCCGGCCGCGCACCGCGATGCCGCGGACCGAGAAGGCCGTCAACCGGGCCATCGGCGCCGCGCCGGTGGGGCTGGGGATCACCCTGGGTGTGCCGTGACGTCCCGCAACGGCTAGATCCGGCCGTCTCGTTCCGTACCGCCATCCCGCCGCGGAAAGTTGGGCATAAAGAGCGGGACGACGACGGGCCGGTCGGTATTCCTCGCGCGGGAGGAACAGCTGCGATGAGCACGGCTGGGACGAACACAGCGGGCACGGCCGGGGAGCCGTTGCACCTGGAACCACGCCTCGAACAGCGGCCGGCCGCCCTCCTGGAGGAGGGCCGCCCGCTCCTCCACGCGCTGGTGGACGCACTGGGATCGCCCCTGAACGTGGTGCTGCCGGACCAGATCGCGGAGAACACGGAACGCTTCCGCTCCGTCTTCCGCCGCCACCGGCTCACCGGCCGGATCTTCTACGCGCACAAGGCCAACCGCTCCAGCGCCCTGGTGCGGCGGCTGGTCACGACGGACGCCGGCCTCGACGCCGCGTCGCTCGGCGAGCTCCAGCACGCCCTCGCGTCCGGCTGGACGGGCGACCGGATCATGACGACCGGGCCCAAGGACCCGGAGTTCCTGTGGCTGGCCGCCAGCGCCGGGGCCGTCGTCAACGCCGACGGGCCGGCGGAGGTGGAGCAGGCCGCCCGGCTCGTCCGCGCCTACGGCCTGCCCCGCCTGCGCGTCGTGCTGCGGCTGTCCGGCTTCGACACCTCCGGCACCACCGTGCTGTCCCGCCGCAGCCGCTTCGGCACCCCCGCGCGGTCCCTGAAGGACCTGCTCGACACGGTGGACCGGCACCGGGACGCGGTGGAGCCGACCGGCGTCGGCTACCACCTCGACACCACGAGCCTGGACGAGAAGGCGGCGGCGCTCGAAGGCTGCCTGCACGCGATGGAGGAGCTGCGGGCGCGCGGCTTCTCCCCGCGAGCCGTCGACGTCGGAGGCGGGTTCGGCATCACCTACCTGGCCCACGCCGAGCAGTGGGACCGCTACACCACCGCGCTCACCCAGGCGGTCATGGGCCGCCGCCCGCCCATGACCTGGGACGGCCACGGCTACGGCCTGCGGATGGAGAACGGCACCCTCAAGGGCGCCCTCGGCCTCTACCCGGCCCACCGCCCCGTCGCCGGCGCCGGCTACCTCGACGAACTGCTGTCCCGCCCCGCCCCCACCCTCGGCGGCCGGCCGCTGGGCACCCTCCTGCTGGAGGGCCTGCACGAGCTGTACGTCGAACCCGGCAGGGCGCTCACCGACCAGTGCGGGATCACCCTCGGCAGGGTGCTGGACGTACGGGAGGCGGACGGCGGCGGGCACCTGGTGCGGCTGGCGATGAACGCCGGTGACACGGGCCTGGAGGACCACGGCGTCCTCGTGGACCCCGTCGTCCTGCCCCGCGACGGCGCCGCCACCGCCGGGGCGGGCCGGCCGGCCGCCGTCCACCTCATGGGCAACCTGTGCCTGGAGTCCGACCTGATCACCCGCCGCACCGTCCACCTGCCCCGGCTGCCGCGCCCCGGCGACCTCCTCGCCTTCCCCAACACCGCCGGGTACTGCATGGACTTCGGCGCCACCCACGCCCAACAGCAGCCCGTCGCCCGCAAGGTCGCCGTCCACCGGGAGGAGGAGTCCTGGCACTGGTGCCTCGACGAGCAGTACTGGCCGATCACACGTCCGGGGGGACCGCGCACATGAGGTACGACAGCATCACCGACGCCATCGGCAACACCCCGCTGGTGCGCATCGACCCCGAGGTCCACGGTCTGCGCACCATCGACCTCTACGCCAAGCTGGAGATGCTCAACCCCTTCGGCTCCCTCAAGGACCGGGCCGCGTGGAACATGGCCCGCGACGGCCTGGCCGCCGCCAGGGAGCGCGGCGAGACGGTCGTCGAACTGTCCAGCGGCAACACCGCGAAGGCCCTCGCCCTCATCGCCGGCCTGCACGGACTGCCGTTCAAGAGCGTCACCAACCGGATGCGCATCCCGGAGATCAAGGACCTCCTCCTGCTGCTGGGCGCCGAGATCGAGGAGCTGCCGGGACAGTCCGAGTGCCTCGACCCGACCGACACCGAGGACCCGCTGACCCTCTTCCACCAGCGGCTGAACCGGCCCGGCAGCGCCCACTTCCACACCGACCAGTACTTCAACGCCCGCAACACCGAGGCGCACGCCTCCGGCACCGGCCCCGAGATCGTCGCGGACCTCGACGGCCGGGCCCCGGACTGGTTCATCGCCTGCGTGGGCACCGCCGGATCGTCCACCGGCGTCGCCCGGGCGCTGCGCGCCCACGACCCGGCGGTGCGGGTGGTCGGGCTCGTCGGCGAGAAGGCGGACTTCATCCCCGGTATCCGCAACGCCGACGAGGTGCAGCAGGTCGGCCTGTTCGACCCGGCCACGTACGACACCATCGAGACGGTCGGCGCCGACGACGCCATCGACGGCATGCTGACCCTCCTGCGCCGCTGCGGCCTGCTCGCCGGCCCGACCGGCGGAGCCGCCTACCAGGGGGCCGTACGCCACCTGCGGGCGGTGGAGGAGACACTCGGCGAGGAGCCGGCGGAACGCCGGACGGCCGTCTTCATCGTCTGCGACCGGGTGGAGAGCTACCTCGGGTACGTACGGCAGCGCCGCCCCGAGCTGCTGGGGCGCGCTCCGGTGAAGAACTCCGTGGCCACGCTGACCGACACGGAGGCGCGCACCGCCACCGTCATCGACGTCGCCGACGCGCGGAAGTGGATCGCGGAGGAGGACCCGCTGGTGATCGACCTGCGCGGCCCGTTCGCGTACGCCGCGCTGCACATCGACGGCTCGCTGAACATCGTCGACGAGCTGTTCGACGAGATGCTGCGCGGCGGCCTGCCCTTCGGTACGCGCCGGCCGGTGCTGCTGGCGTGCCCGGTGGGGGAGAAGTCGGCCCGGTACGCCGCCCTGCTGACCCGCATGGGCCACCCCGACGTGCGCAGCCTGGCCGGGGGCATCGTGGCCTGGCGGGACGCGGGCGCGCCGCTGGTGCGTGACTGAAGTGACCGGGTTCGGTGCCGAGATCGAGGAACTGGGGTCCTGGCAGCGGGCGCTGCGCGCCGAGTTCCCCATCGTCGTGGGCCACCCCGGTCTGGCGTACCTGGACAGCGCGGCCACCGCGCAGAAGCCGCAGGCGGTCCTGGACGCCGTCCAGCGCTACCTCACCACCTCCAACGCCAACGCCGGGCGCGGCTCCTACCCCTGGGCCAACTCCACGACGGCGCTGGTGGAGGACGCCCGTGAGCGGGTCAAGCGGTTCCTGGGCGATCCGGCACCGGAGCGGTCGTCCGTGCACTTCACCAGCGGGACGACCGAGGGGCTGCGCACGGTCGCGCGGGACTGGCTGCCCACGCTGCTGGCCGACGGGGACGAGATCGTCGTCCCGCACCGGGACCACCAGGCGAACCTGTCACCGTGGCTGGAGGCACGGGAGCTGCTGGCCCGCCAGGGGATCGGCATCCGGGTGCGGGAGCTGCCGTACCAGGCGGCCTCCGGTGACTACGACGTCGCGGAGCTCGCCCGGACCGTCGGCCCGCGCACCCGTTTCGTGGCGGCGACGCACGTGCACCACGTGTACGGCGCCGACATGAACGTCCACCGGGTGCGCCAGGTGGTCGGGCCGGACGTCCCCCTCTGCCTGGACGCCGCCCAGAGCGTGGGACACCTGCCGGTGACGGTGGACGACCCGGACGTGGACTTCGTGGTGTTCTCCGGCCACAAGGCGCTCGCCCTGCCGGGGACGGGGGTGGTCTGGGCGCGGCAGCGGCGCGGGCCGGAGTTCCGGCCGGGCGGCTGGCGGGGCACGCCGAACACGGTGGGCATCGCCTCCCTGGTGGCGGCGCTCGACTGGCTGGACGCGGCCGGCACCGACCGGATCGAGCGCTGGACCGTGGCACTCGCCGCGCTGCTCACCGACGGGCTGAGCGCGATGGCGGACACCTACGAGGTACTCGGCTGCCGGACCAGCCTGGCGGCCGGCTCGCCGGTGCAGCGGCGGCGGAGCCTGGTGACCTTCCGGCACCGCGCGATCGACGCCCATGACCTGGGGTTCATCCTCTTCGACCACGGGTTCATGGTGCGGTCCGACGGCCATTGCCAGGCCGGCCGGGACAAGAGGGACGGCTCCGTACGCGTGAGCCTCCATGTGCACAACACCCCCGAAGAGATGGAAAGACTGCTCGCCGTGCTCGCCAGTCTGCAATGATTTTCAATAGCAGCAGAGGGTCGCGAGGTGCGGAGGAACACGGCGGCTATGGGTGTGAACGCGGTGACGGCCGCGCGGTGGGTGGAGCGCTGGGAGGTCCAGCAGCAGCGGTACGCGGTCGACCGCGAGGAGAGCTTCACCGTCATCGCGGACGTGGTCGAGCACGTGACGCGGGGCCGGACCGGGCCGCCGCTCGTCCTCGACCTCGGCAGCGGGCCGGGCTCCCTGGCGGCGCGGCTGGCCGGCCGGCTGCCGGACGCGGAGGTGCTCGCCGTCGACGGCGACCCGTTCCTGCTGGAGCTGGGCAGCACGTACTACGGCTCCGCCGTCCGCCACGTCGAGGCGATGATCGGCGAACCGGGCTGGCTCGACGCGCTCGCCCTGGACCGCCCGGTGGACGCGGCCGTGTCCACGACGGCCCTGCACTACCTGGACCGCCGCACGCTGGGCCGGGTCTACCGGGAACTGGCCGGGTGCGTGCGGCCAGGCGGCGTCCTCGTCAACGGCGACCACATCGGCCCGGACTCCCCGAAGGTCTCCGAGCTGGCCGTCGACATCGGCCGCCGCCACGCCGAACGGCACCTGACCCTCACCCACGACGACTGGGAGTCCTGGTGGTCGGGTGCCGCCTCCGACCCCGAGCTGGCGCGCTTCCTCGCCCGGCGCGGCCGTGACCGGCACCCCCGCTGCGAGGGCAACGACCTGACCGTCTCCAGCCACCTGGCCCTGCTGCGGGAGGCGGGGTTCGAACACGTCGGCGTGGTCTGGCAGTACGGCCACAGTCACGTCCTGGCCGCCGTCCGCTGACCTCAGCGCCCGGCGGCGGCCACCGCGACGATCGCCCGCACCTGGGCCGTGATGTCCGCCCGGTCGCGCAGGAACTCCGGGTCGGTCACCGCGCCGGAGTCGCCCGCGCCGAACCGGAGGACCGGCGTGTGCACATGGCCGCCCGGCAGGTCCGGCAGGCCCAGCCGGTCGCGCAGCAGCGTGGCGCGGTACGCGATCTCGTTGGACAGGTAGTCCCCGCCGCCGCCCGCGCGGGCCGCCGAGCCCGGCGTGGGCCCGTCGGGGCGGACCACCGGGGCCGTGCCGCCCGCCGGGACCTCGGTCACCGACGTGTTGTCGTACACCGGGAACCGGCCGGTGTCCGCCGCCGTGATCCTCGCGTACGGCAGGGTGGTCACCGTCCACTGCGGCTGGGACGCCGGGTCGGCAACCGGCACCGGGCCGGTCTCGGACACGTTCTCGTTGTCGCCGAACCCCCCGCGCCAGGCCCCGTTGTGGCGCTCGACGTCGAAGCGGCCGACCCGGCCCTGGCTGACGGTGGCGAAGGCGTCCACGCGCGGCAGGTGCGGCCGCAGGGTGCGCTCCACCTCGCCGTCCGCGAAGTCCGCCCAGCGGACCGGGAACACCGCGGTCTCCACCCGCGCCAGGCGGCCGTCCGCCGTCCGGACCAGCGTCCCGTCCAGCGCCAGCGCCGCCGCGCCCGACGGGTTGCTGATCCGCACGTCCCGGTCCAGCGTGAAGGGGTCGAACCCGGTCACCAGCACCCGCTTGACGGCCTTTCCGGCCGGGTAGCGGATCGCGTCCTGACCGCGCGACGCCGTCTCCAGCCGGTCCAGCAGCCGATCGCGCGCGTCCGCCGGCAGCGCGAACCCGGGCTCCCAGGACCGCAGTTCCCGCGTCATCGCCAGCCGGGCCCAGTACAGCGGCCGGTCGTCGTCCCGGGCGAGGTCGCCGCCCGCCGGGCCCCGCCCCTGCACCCGGTCCACCGCCCGCTGCCACAGCCGCGCCCCGTGCCGTACGACGGCGCGTTCGGCCGCCGCGTACGACCCCGCTCGCTCCAGGGCGGCCGCGAACCCGGGCGCCACCGCGTCGAATCCGCTGCGCGCGAGGATCTCCCGCGGTACGGCCCGGTCGAGGCGGGCCTCCTCGACGGTGGGCCGCACGGCGGCGGGCCGGGCGGCCGGGGGCTGTGCGGCGGCCGGTGCCGCGTGGGCGGGAGCCAGGGGCACCGTCAGCGCGGCGAGAGCGGTGACCAGCGTCGTACGCGACCGTATCCGGGACACAGGCGGCAGTCCTTCCGTAGGGTGCCGGAACGCTACCGCGCCCCCAACAGCCGCAGAAACCCCCGGAAGGCGGCCGGCATGTCCACCGCGTCCGGATCCAGCAGCCACTGGTACTGGAGCCCGTCCATCACGGCCGTCACCAGCGGCGCCGCCTCCTCCGGCGTCAGCCCGCCGGGCAGCCGGTCCCCGAACTCCGCCCGCAGGACGTCTGCCATCTCGGCCCGCACCCGGGTGTAACGACGGGTGAAGAACTCCCGCGCCGGGTGACCCTCCGTCACGCTCTCGCCGAGCAGCGCCGAGAAGGTCCGCACGATGCCCGGCCGCATCGCGTTGTACTCGACGAGCGGCTCCAGCAGGGCGAGCCGCCACCCGGCGCGGCCGCCGCCCCCGCCGGTGTCCCACTGGTCGCGCTCCTCCAGGACCGCGACGAGCAGGGCCTCCTTGCTGGGGAAGTGGTGCAGGAGGCCCTGCTGGGTCAGGCCGACCCGCTCGGCGACCGCCCCGAGCGTCGCGCCCCGGTAGCCGCGCTCCGCGATCACTTCGAGGGCCGCGCGCACGATCTCCGCGCGCCGTTCCCCGCTCCTGGCCCTGGCCGCCGCCATCCTCGCACCCCGATCCTTCCAGTAACGGAAACATAACGAAACCTACCGCCCTACAGGTGGCGGGTCACCATGGCCGTACCGCACGCACGCCGATCCGGAGGTACGACAGTGACAGACCCGACCGGCAGCCGGTACGACGAGGTCGTCGAGGCGGCACTCGGCACGCTGGACCTGGACACCAAGACCCGCCTCCTGGCGGGCCAGGACATGTGGTCCCTCCCCGCCCTCCCCGAGATCGGCCTGGAATCGCTGGTCATGTCCGACGGCCCGATCGGTGTACGCGGCGTCCGCCGGACCGCCGACGACCCGTCCGTCGCCCTGCCGTCCCCCACCGCGCTCGCCGCCGCGTGGGACCCGCTCCTGGCCCGCCGCGCCGGCCGTCTCCTCGCCCAGGAGGCCCGCCGCAAAGGCGTCCACGTCCTCCTCGCCCCCACCGTCAACCTGCACCGCTCACCGCTCGGCGGACGCCACTTCGAGGCGTACAGCGAGGACCCCTACCTCACCGGCGAGATCGGCACCGGCTACGTCCTCGGCGTCCAGGACGGCGGCGTCGCCACCACGGTGAAGCACTTCGTCGCCAACGACGCCGAGACCGACCGCTTCACCGTGAACAACGTCGTCGCCCCCCGCCCCCTGCGCGAGCTCTACCTCGCCCCCTTCGAGGCGATCGTCACCGGCGCCCGCCCCTGGGGCGTCATGACCGCCTACAACCGGGTCAACGGCCGCACCATGACCGAGCACCACCACTTGGTGAACGAGGTGCTGCGCGGCGAGTGGGGCTTCGACGGCGTCAACGTCTCCGACTGGACGGCCGCCCGCGACACCCGGCGCGCCATCCAGGGCGGCCTCGACATCGCCATGCCCGGCCCCGCCACCGTGTACGGCGAGGCCCTCGCCACCGCCGTCCGCGCCGGCGACGTCGACGAGGCCCTCGTCGACCGGGCCGTGCGCAACGTGCTGCGGCTCGCCGCCCGCGTCGGCGCCCTGGCCGGCGCCGAACCGGCCGTCACCGCCCCGCCCGCGCCCATCGACGGCGACGCCCTCGCCCGCGAGATCGCCCGCCGCTCCTTCGTCCTCGTACGCAACGCCGCCGCCCTCCCCCTGGCGCCCGGCGGCACCGTCGCCCTCCTCGGCGCCGCCGCCCGCGACGCCCGCGTCCTCGGCGGCGGCTCCGCCCAGGTCTTCCCCGGCCACACCGTCTCCCCGCTCGACGGCCTCACCGCCGCACTCCCCGCCGGCGCGCTGACCTACGCCATCGGCGCCGAGCCCGGCGACGAACCCGCTCCCGCCGGGCCGGGCTTCACCCTTCGCGCCGTCTGCCGCGACGCGGACGGGACGGTCATCGGCGAAGGGCCGCTGCCCGGCGGCCAGGTCCAGTGGGCCGGCGACGACCTGCCGGCGGGCGTGACGTACGAGAACCTGCACAGCGTCGAGGTCACCGGCACCTTCACGCCCCGGGAGAGCGGCGAGCACGCCTTCGGCACCCGCGGCCTCGGCGCCTTCACCCTCACCGTCGCGGGCGAGACCCTCTACGACGGCGTCCAGAAGAGGGGCGACGAGGCCGACCCCTTCGAGGCGCTCCTCGGCACCCCGCTGGAACGCGGCACCGTCGCCCTCACCGAGGGCGCCCCCGTCGAGGTGTCGCTGCTCCACCCCCTGGACCGGGAGCACGCGGCGCCGCTGCCCGCCGTGCTGTTCTCCCTGGTCCACCGGGGCCCGCGCCGCGACCCCGACGAGCTGATCGCCGAGGCCGCCGACACCGCCCGCGCCGCCGACACCGCGATCGTCGTGGTCGCCACCACCGAACGCGTCGAGTCCGAGGGCTTCGACCGTGCCGACCTGGCCCTGCCCGGCCGCCAGGACGACCTGGTGCGGGCCGTCGCCGCCGCCAACCCCAGGACCGTCGTGGTCGTCAACGCGGGCTCCCCCGTCGAGATGCCCTGGCGCGACGACGTGGCGGCCGTGCTGCTGACCTGGTTCCCGGGCCAGGAGGGCGGCGCCGCCCTCGCCGACGTCCTGCTCGGCGCCGAGGAGCCCGGCGGCCGCCTCCCCACCACCTGGCCCGCCGCCCTCGCCGACGCACCCGTCACCGACGTCACCCCGGCGGACGGCGAACTCCACTACACGGAGGGCCTCTTCACCGGCTACCGCGCCTGGGACCGGGCCGGCGCCACCCCCGCGTACCCCTTCGGCCACGGCCTCGGCTACACCACCTGGGAGTACGAGTCCCTGGAGCTGACCCCCGACACCGCGACGGTCCGCGTCCGCAACACCGGCACCCGGCCCGGCCGCGAGGTCGTCCAGCTGTACGTCGCCCCGGTGGACGACCCGGTGGAGCGCCCGGCCCGCCGGCTGGCCGGGTTCGCGGGCGTCGAGGCCGGCCCCGGCGAGGCCGCCGAGGCCGAGATCCCGCTCCCGAGGCGGGCGTTCGAGATCTGGGACGAGGAGACCGGTGCCTGGACGGCGGTCCCGGGTACGTATGAGATCCGGGCCGGCCGCTCCGTGACCGACACCCGCCTGCGCGCGCCCCTGGAGGTGAGGCGCTAGCGGATCCCGAAGGCGTACACGGTCTCCGACGCGTACACCTCGCCCGGCCGCAGCACCGTGCTGGGGAACCGCGGCCGGTTGGGGGAGTCCGGGAAGGCCTGCGTCTCCAGCGCCACACCGTCCAGGTGGTCCGGGGCGTACACCTGGAGGCCCGGCTCCGTCGTACGGACCGTCAGCAGGCGTCCCGTCACCGGGGAGCGCAGCTCGGCCGCGGGGGCGGCGGAGTCGCCGTCCAGGACGAAGTTGTGGTCCAGGCCCGTGCCCACCGGGCGCCACGTGCGGAAGTCGAGACGCGTACCGTCCACCGTCGCGATCTCGCCGGTCGGGATCGCGGCGTCGTCCAGCGGCGTGTAGTGCCCGGCCGCCAGCCGCAGCTCCTGCGCACCGCCCAGGTTCCAGTACGTGTGGTTCGTCAGGGCCACCACCGTCGGCGCGTCCGTCACCGCCTCGTACGCGATCCGCAGCGCGCCCCGCTCGTCGAGCGTGTACGTCGCGGAGACCTCCAGCCGCCCGGGGAAGCCCTCCTCGCCGTCCGGGCTCACCCGCGACAGCCGGACCCCGCCGTCGACCGGCTCGGCGTCCCACACCCGCTTGTCGAAGCCGCGCTCCCCGCCGTGCAGGCTGTTCGGCCCGCCGTTGCGCGCCAGCCGGTGCGTGCGGCCGTCCAGCGTGAACGACCCACCGGCTATCCGGTTCGCGTACCGCCCCACCAGCGCCCCGAGGTACGGCCCCGGATCGGCCTCGTAACCGGCGGGCGAGCCGTGGCCCAGCACCACGTTCGCCACGGCACCGTGCCGGTCGGGCACCTCCACGGACTGCACGATGCCGCCGTACGTCAACACCCCCACCCGCGTACCGCCCCGTTCCAGGACCCAGCGGTGGACAGTCGTCCCGTCGGCCAGCCGGCCGCATTCCTCGGCGCTCATGCCCGTCGAGCCTACGCGGGCGGAACCGGCGCCGTGACGTTGCGGTAGGCGATCTCCGCCAGCCGCTCCTGACCGTCCCCGCTCGGGTGGAACCAGTCCCAGGGACTCAACTGCTCACCGGTGAACCGGTACGCGAACACCGCTCCGCCGTCGTACCGGCACAGCCGGTCCTTCGCGCACACGTCCCGCAGCACGCCGTTGTACGCCACCACCCGCCGGTACACCTCCTCGCGGCGCTCCCGGGCGGCCGGGCCGAGGTCGTCGGCGTCGCGGAGCATCGACGCGCACACGCCCAGCTTCCACACCTGCTTGCCGAGCGCGCTGCTCCGCCCGGTCGACCACAGCCGCTTCAGGTCCGGCACGCTCGACACGTACACCTGGCTCTTCGGCGACACCTCGCGCAGCGCCCGCACCGCCTCCTCGAACGAGGCGCGGAAGTCCGCCACCGGCGTCATCAGAGCGGTGCTGTCCCGGCAGGCGTCGTTGGCCCCCACCGTCACGGTCACCAGCCCCGGCTTCCTCGCTCCCGCCTTCGCCATCTGGCTCGGGAGCTCCGCCACCCGCGCCCCGGAGCGGGCCACGTTCCAGCTGCGCGCGGGCAGTGCCGACGGGCCCAGCAGACGCCGTGCGAGGCTGTTGACCCGGGCGTCCGCCCCGGTCGCCCAGGACACCTCCGGGCAGTCGACCAGGATCCCGCAGGCGTCGTACCCACGGCTGATCGAATCGCCGACGGCCGCGACCGAGGCGGGGCTCGGGTCCCACGCGGAGGTGGGTCTCGGCGAGGGGGAGGGGCGCGACGCCACGCCCGGCCGGCGCTCCGGTTCCGCCTCGCACCCGGACACGCCCACGCCCGCCACCAGGGCGGCGGTGGCCGCGCACGCGGCGAACGTTCGTATACGACCTCGTCGGCTGGCGGGCATCCGATAGCCCTTTCGTCGGCATCCTGGCGAGTGAAAGCTTGGTGTCGAGCCCCACCGGGCAGACCGTACGTCATCCCAAGCGCCCCGGCGCACGGTAGCTTTTTCCCCGTCGAACCGTCAGGCGCCTTCGCCGACCGGCTCCGGTAAATTACATCACGTCACATGCTGTCCCTTTTGCGGAGTTTTACTCCCGATGCTGTTTACTGAGGCCGCTGGGAAAGGCGAACCTCGTCCCACACTGGAGGTCCCGGTGACGACACGTGGAGTCCTGTACGTACACTCCGCACCGCGCGCGCTGTGCCCGCACGTCGAATGGGCGGTGGCGGGAGTGCTCGGTGCGAGGGTCCAGCTCGACTGGATCCGGCAGCCGGCCTCCCCGGGCACCTGGAGAGCGGAGTTCTCCTGGCGGGGCGAACCCGGCACCGCCTCCAAGCTGGCCTCCGCGCTGCGCGGCTGGCAGATGCTCCGCTTCGAGGTCACCGCCGAGCCCTGTGCCACCGCCGAGGGCGAGCGCTACAGCGCCACGCCCGAGCTGGGCATCTTCCACGCGGTGACCGGCATCCACGGCGACATCCTGATCCCCGAGGACCGCCTGCGCGCCGCGCTGGTCCGCTCCGCCCAGGGCGAGACCAAGCTGGAGGCGGAGATCGCCCGGCTGCTGGGCAAGCCCTGGGACGACGAACTCGAACCCTTCCGCTACGCCGGCGAGGGCGCCCCGGTCCGCTGGCTCCACCAGGTCGTCTGACCCCGCGCGGCCGCCCTTTGTTGGACACGGCAGTGGGGGGGGGGGGGGGGGGGGGGGGGGGGGGGGGGGGGGGGGGGGGGGGGGGGGGGGGGGAGGAGGGGGAGGGGGGGGGGGAG
>NZ_JBWKJV010000041.1:24415-37603 GCF_056432045.1 Streptomyces sp. NPDC045701
TCCCTCCCCCCCCCCCCTCCTTCCCCCCCCCCCCCCCCCCCCTTCCCCCCCCCCCCCCCCCCCCCCCCCCCCCCCCCCCCCCCCCCCCCCACTGCCGTGTCCTGCGGTCGCCGACCGCGAGGTCAGACCGTCCGGAACGCCAGGACCACGTTGTGGCCGCCGAACCCGAACGAGTTGTTGATCGCGGCGATCGTGCCCTCCGGCAGCGGGCGCGGCGTGTCGCGCACGACGTCCGCGTCGACCTCCTCGTCGAGGTCGACGACGTTGATGGTCGGCGGGGCCGTGCGGTGGTGCAGGGCCAGGACCGTGGCGACGGTCTCGATGCCGCCCGCGCCGCCCAGGAGGTGGCCGGTCATCGACTTGGTGGCCGACACCGCGACGTGGTCCAGGTCCTCACCCAGCACCTTGCGCAGCGCCTTGACCTCCGCGACGTCACCCTGCGGGGTCGACGTGGCGTGGGCGTTGAGGTGCACGACCTCGGCCGGCTTCAGGTCGGTGTTGTCCAGCAGGTTCTGCAGGGCGGCGGCGATACCGCGCCCCGTCGGCTCCGGCTGGGCGATGTGGTGGCTGTCGGCCGACAGGCCCTGGCCGAGCGCCTCGCAGTAGACCTTCGCGCCGCGCGCGGCGGCGTGCTCGGCGGACTCCAGGACGACGACACCGGCGCCCTCGCCGAGGACGAAGCCGTCACGGCCCTTGTCGTACGGGCGCGAGGCCTTCTCGGGCTCGTCGTTGTTCTTCGACATCGCCATCATGTTGGCGAACGCGGCGACGGGCAGCGGGTGGATCGCCGCCTCGGTGCCGCCGGCGACGACCACGTCGGCGCGGCCGGTGCGGATCATCTCGATCGCGTAGCCGATCGCCTCGGCACCCGACGCGCAGGCCGAGACCGGGGTGTGGACGCCCGCCCGGGCGTTCACCTCCAGGCCGACGTTGGCGGAGGGGCTGTTGGGCATCAGCATCGGCACGGTGTGCGGGGAGACGCGGCGTACGCCCTTCTCCTTCAGCACGTCGTACTGGTCGAGCAGGGTCGTCACGCCGCCGATGCCGGAGGCGATGACGGAGCCGAGCCGGTCGGGCTCGACGGCGGTGTCCTCGCCCGCCGGGCCGGTGAAGCCCGCGTCCGCCCACGCCTCGCGGGCCGCGATCACGGCGAACTGCGCCGAGCGGTCCAGCTTGCGGGCCAGCGGGCGCGGCAGCACCTCTCCCGGGTCGACGGCCGCGGGGGCCGCGATCCGGACGGGCATGTCGGCGAAGCGGTCACCCTCGAGGGGCTTGACGCCGGAGCGTCCCGCGAGCAGACCTTCCCAGGTCGAGGCGGAGTCGCCACCCAGCGGTGTGGTTGCGCCGATACCGGTGACGACCACGGTGCGATTGGTCGAGTTCACAGGAATTCTTTCTCCACGTGTATGAGGTATGCGGGGAACGCGGCGCCACCGCCGGGTGGCGGTCCGATCAGTTCTGGTGCTTCAGGATGTAGTCGGCGGCGTCGCCGACCGTCTTGAGGTTCTTGACGTCCTCGTCGGGGATCTTGACGTCGAAGCGCTCTTCGGCGGCGACGACGACCTCGACCATGGAGAGCGAGTCGACGTCCAGGTCGTCGGTGAAGGACTTGTCCAGCTGGACGTCCTCGACCGGGATGCCGGCGATCTCGTTCACGATGTCGGCGAGACCGGCGACGATCTCTTCCTGAGTGGCGGCCATGTGGCGCTCCTTCGGTGTGTGTCTCAGAGGTGTTTCTCAGAGGGTTTTGAGGCTGATCGTCCGGAGAAACCCCGAACGGTGCCTAGGGGAGGGTAACGACCGTCGCGGCGTAGACGAGACCCGCCCCGAAGCCGATGACGAGCGCGGTGTCACCGCTCTTCGCCTGACCGGTCGCCAGGAGCCGCTCCATCGCGAGCGGAATCGAGGCGGCCGAGGTGTTGCCGGTCGTCTCGACGTCGCGGGCGACCGTGACGTGCTCCGGCAGCTTCAGAGTCTTCACCATCGAGTCGATGATCCGCATGTTGGCCTGGTGCGGGATGAAGACGTCCAGGTCGGCCGCCGAGATGCCGGCCGCGTCCAGGGCCTGCTGGGCGACCTTCGCCATCTCGAAGACGGCCCAGCGGAACACCGCCTGGCCCTCCTGCGTGATGGCGGGGAACTTGTCGACCGTGCCGTCGCGGTAGTCGGTCCACGGGACGGTCTGCTTGATCGTCTCGGACTTGTCGCCCTCGGAGCCCCACACCGTGGGGCCGATCGCCGGCTCCTCGGCGGGGCCGACGACGACGGCGCCGGCGCCGTCACCGAACAGGAAGGCCGTCGCGCGGTCCTCCAGGTCGGTCAGGTCGCTCAGCCGCTCCACGCCGATCACGAGGACGTACTCCGCGGAACCCTCCACCACCATGCCCTTGGCGAGGGTCAGGCCGTAGCCGAAGCCGGCGCAGCCCGCCGAGATGTCGAAGGCGGCCGGCTTGTTCGCACCGATCTTGTCCGCGATCTCGGTCGCGACGGCGGGGGTCTGCTTGAAGTGCGAGACGGTGGAGACGATCACACCGCCGATCTGCTCGGCCGTGATCCCCGCTTCCGCGATGGCCTTGCCGGCCGCCTCGACCGACATCACCGTCACCGTCTCCTCGGGCGATGCCCAGTGGCGGGTGGCGATGCCGGAGCGCGAGCGGATCCACTCGTCGGACGAGTCGATCGTCTCGAGGATCACCTCGTTCGGCACGACACGGGTGGGCCGGTAGCCGCCGACACCCATGATGCGCGCGTACGGGGCGCCCTGGCTGGGCTTGATCTTCGCCATGCTCTACGGCTCCTTGTCAGACGGCGGGCGTCGTGTGCTCGGCGATGAGCGCACGGGCCGCGTCGAGGTCGTCCGGCGTCTTCAGGGCGACCGTCTTGACGCCCTTCAGGGCGCGCTTGGCGATACCGGTGAGGGTGCCGCCGGGGCACACCTCGATGAGGGCCGTCGCACCGAGCTGCTGGAACGTTTCCATGCACAGGTCCCAGCGGACGGGGTTGGCGACCTGGCCCACCAGGCGGGCGACGACCTCGGCGCCCGTGGCGACGGTCCGGCCGTCCTTGTTCGAGACGTACGTCACGGTGGGGTCGGCGACCGTCAGGCCCTCCGCCGCCTTCCGCAGCGTCCCGACGGCGGGCGCCATGTGGTGCGTGTGGAACGCGCCGGCGACCTTCAGCGCCACGACCCGGCGTACGCCCTCGGGCGGGTTCGCCTCCAGCGCGGCGAGCTGCTCCATGGTGCCGGCGGCGACGATCTGGCCGGCTCCGTTCACGTTCGCCGGGGTCAGCCCGAGGTTCTCCAGGTGCGGGACGGTGACCTCCGGCTCACCGCCCAGCAGCGCGGACATGCCGGTCTCGGTGACGGCGGCGGCCTCGGCCATCGCCAGGCCGCGGGTCCGTACGAAGCCGAGCGCGGACGTGTCGTCGAGGACCCCGGCGAACGCGGCCGCCGTGATCTCGCCGACGCTGTGGCCGGCGACGGCGCCCGGGGTCACGTCCCCGAGCGCGGCGGCCGACAGCAGGCCGGCCGCGACGAGCAGCGGCTGGGCCACCGACGTGTCGCGGATGGCGTCCGCGTCGGCCTTGGTGCCGTAGTGGACGAGGTCGAGCCCGATGGCGTCGGACCACGCGGCGACGCGGTCGGAGGCGCCGGGCAGGTCGAGCCAGGGAGTCAGGAAGCCGGGCGTCTGAGCGCCTTGGCCGGGAGCGACGAGTACGAGCACCCTCACACTCTCTCTTGTGGACGGCCCCCGGCGCCCGTGAGGACAGGGACGAAGAACCGTCAGGGGAATTGTGGACGTTCGACAAAAGTCTAGGACTGAGGATCTCCGTCGACCAGACGTCCCAGGATCAGCGCGATCCGCAGCGTGAACGCGGACCGCACATCGGACGGTGACCATCCGGTGACGTCGGTCACACGTCGGAGCCGGTAGCGCACGGTGTTGGGATGGACGAACAGCATCCTGGCCGCGCCCTCAAGACTGCTCGCCTGCTCCAGATAAACGCTCAAGGTTTCCAGGAGCGCCGAGCCCGCCTCCTCCAGCGGTCTGTAGATCTCCTCCACCAACTGCTCGCGCGCCGACGGGTCACCGGCCATCGCGCGCTCCGGCAGGAGATCGTCCGCCAGCACCGGCCGCGGCGCGTCCTGCCAGGCGGAACACGCCTTCAATCCCGCCGCCGCGGCCTGCGCGGACCGGGTGGCCGCCAGCAGGTCCGGCACGATCGGCCCGGCCACCACCGGCCCGGCGGCGTACGGGCCGATCAGCGCCTTGGCGACCTGGAGCGGGTTGTCGCTGCCGCCCGCGATGACGACCAGCCGGTCGCCGAGCACCCCGGTGAGCACCTGGAGCTTGGCGTGCCGGGCCGCCCGCCGGATCGCCTCCACGGTCAGCTCGCTGTCCCCGTCCGGCGCGGTGCCCAGGATCACGCACACGTGCTCCGGCGAGTTCCAGCCGAGTGCGGCGGCCCGCGAGACCGCGCCCTCGTCGGCCTCGCCCGACAGCACCGCGTTCACCACCAGGGACTCCAGCCGGGCGTCCCAGGCGCCGCGTGCCTCGGCGGCCTGCGCGTACACCTGGGCCGTCGCGAAGGCGATCTCCCGTGCGTACACCAGCAGCGCCTCGCGCAGCACCGACTCGTCGCCCGGAGCGGCGACCTCCTCGATCGCCGACTCCATCACCTCGATCGTCGTCCGCACCATCTCCACGGTCTGGCGCAGCGTGATGGCGCGGGTCAGCTCGCGCGGGGCGGTGCCGAACACGTCGGTCGAGATGGCCTGCGGGGTCTCCGGATGCCGGAACCACTCGGTGAACGCGGCGATACCGGCCTGGGCGACCAGACCGATCCACGACCGGTTCTCCGGGGGCATCGCCCGGTACCAGGGCAGCGTCTCGTCCATGCGGGCAATGGCGCTCGCCGCGAGCCGCCCGGATGACCGCTCCAGGCGCTTCAGGGTGGCGGCATGGGGATGGGTGTCGTTCGCTGCGGGTTCAGGCACGGGACAAGACTGCCTTATCCGGACGGGGCAGTGCGGCGCCGGGTCTACGGTGGTCCCGTGAGTTCATGGCATCCAGACGCCGCGGCCGCCGCCGCGCGGCCCGGCCCGGTCACACCCGTGTGGTCCGTGCGGCGGGCCGGTGAGCGCTACCGCGGTGGCGGGGCGACGACCGGCATAGAGACCCTGCACGCCTTCTCCTTCGGGCGCCACTACGACCCCGACAACCTCCGTTTCGGCGCCATGCTGGCCTGCAACGAGGAGCGGCTCGCGCCCGGCTGCGGGTTCGACGAGCACCCCCACAGCCACACCGAGATCGTCACGTGGGTCGTGGAGGGCGAACTCACCCACCGCGACTCGGCCGGGCACACCTCGCGCATCGGCCCGGGTGACGTACAACACCTCAGCGCGGCGGCCGGCGTCCGGCACGAGGAGCGCAACGACGGTGACGCGCCGCTGGTCTTCGTGCAGATGTGGCTCGCCCCGCGGGAGCCCGGCGGCGACCCGGCGTACGACGTCGTACGGGACATCGCCGACGCGACCCCGTACGTCCTGCCGGCCGCGGGCGCGACGCTCCACGTACGCCGTCCGCGGACTCCCGGCGAACGCACCGCCGTCCCGGACGCCGCCTTCGTGTACGTCCACGTCGTGCGCGGCACGGTGCGGCTCGGCGGCGACGACCTCGCCCCGGGGGACGCGGCCCGGATCACCGGCGCGAAGGGACTGGAACTGGAGGCACTCGGCCCGGCCGAGGTGCTGCTGTGGGAGATGACCGCCTGACCCCGCCCGGCGGCCGGGACCGGCGGGCAGCACGGCGCGCGGTGCGCCGGTGAGGGCGCACCGCGCGGGCGGTCAATGGTCGGAGTAGCTGAAGTCGCCCACCGTCCAGGCACTCACGTCCTTGATGGCGATGCGGTACATCCCGCCCGTCTCGGGGATGCCCACCTGGCCCTGGAGGATCCTGGCGACGTGGAAGTGCAGGTGAGTGGGCGTACCGGACGGGCGCGATCCGGTGCCTCCGGGTGGTGCGAAGGTGCCGGCGAACGGGCCGAGCCGGTCCGAGTCCCTCAGTACCTCGGCCACCCGCTGCCGCCACACCGTCTCTGGCGCCAGGCGGCCCGTGATGACGGCGCCGTGGACCACGACGGTGAGGGACATCTGAGTGGTTTGCTCCGACTCCACCGTGGCGGCGATGTCAACGAGCAGTTCATCAGGGTTCGACATGGGCGTTGATTCTAGAACCCGGGACACTCCCGCCGACGCCGGAGGTCACCGAAGCGCCCCGCCGCCGAGGAGCGCCGTCGCCGTCTCCAGCGGGGTGGCGGCGGTCGTGGGCTTGGCCACCGTGTCGTGGCAGGTGAAGCCGAGCCGGGTCAGCGCCCTGGTCACCTCTCCGGTGGAGAAGTCACGGCGGTCCTGCTTGGTGATCACTTCCCCCACCTGCTTGACGGGGTACGTACGGCGTCCGATGGTCACGGACGGCCCGGAGACGGGTTCGGGCTTGATGCCCTTCATCGACTCCCGGACGTCGCTCGAGAACAGGTCGAAGGGGAAGTGGGCGATGACGCAGCGCATGGTGCCTCGGCAGGGGTGAGGGGAGCCGGGGGGCTCAGGGGAAGAGGGACAGGATGCCCAAGGGGTAGCCGTGCTCGTCGACGACGGGGGAGACGTCCAGGGTCCGGCCCCGCATCGCCGCCTCCGCGTCGCCCAGGACCGCCGCGGAGCAGGTGAACGGCCCCCGGTCGAGGGGGATGTCACGCAGCCGGGTGCGGTCGACGTACCAGGAGCCGCCGCGGTGGGCGGCGAGCTGCGCCCGGGTCACCAGACCGGAGCAGCGGCCGGTCTCGTCCTGGATGAGCAGGTGCTCGACGCGGGCGCTGATGAGCACGGACATGGCCACGTCGACCGTCATGTGATCGTCGACCTGCGGTCCGAGCGCTTCCATGGCGTCACGGGCGGTCAGGCCCGTGCCATGGGTCGTCGCCGTGCCGCGGTGGCCTTCCGCCGACCGTGTCTGAACCAGCGTCAAGAACTTCTCCTTCGTCGGGCGTCAAGAACGTTCGATCAAGACCGCGTCCCGCGGGGGAGTGCGTCCTACGCGGCGGCGGCGCCGCGGCCCCAGCGGGACGGACGGCGGCGCCGTCCGCGGCTGGAGGTGCCGGGGCCCTTGGCCCGCTCGGAGGCGGGTGCCGTGATGACGACGGGCACACCGGACGGGGCCTTGGCGCCGGTGATGCGGTTCAGTTCCGCCTCGCCGGAGGAGACCCGGGTCACCCGGGCGGTGATGCCGGCGTCGACCATCAGGCGCTCCATGCCGCGTCGCTGGCCCGGCAGGACCAGGGTGACGACGGTGCCGGACTCGCCGGCGCGGGCGGTGCGGCCGCCGCGGTGCAGGTAGTCCTTGTGGTCCGTGGGCGGGTCGACGTTGACGACCAGGTCGAGGTCGTCGACGTGGATGCCGCGGGCGGCGACGTTGGTGGCCACCAGGACGTTGACGTGCCCGCTCTTGAACCGGTCGAGGGTGCGGGTGCGCTGCGGCTGGGACTTGCCGCCGTGCAGGGCGGAGGCGCGTACGCCGACGGCCAGGAGGTCCTTGGTCAGCCGGTCCACCGCGTGCTTGGTGTCCAGGAACATGATCACCCGCCCGTCGCGGGCGGCGATCTCCGTGGTGGTGGCGTGCTTGTCGGCGCCCTGCACGTGCAGCACGTGGTGCTCCATCGTCGTGACCGCGCCCGCGGAGGGATCGACGGAGTGGACGACCGGGTCGGTGAGGTACCGGCGGACCAGGAGGTCGACGTTGCGGTCCAGGGTCGCCGAGAAGAGCAGGCGCTGCCCGCCGGGCTGCACCTGGTCGAGCAGGTGGGTCACCTGCGGCATGAAGCCCATGTCGGTCATCTGGTCGGCCTCGTCCAGCACCGTGATGGCGACCTGGTCCAGCCGGCAGTCGCCGCGGTCGACGAGGTCCTTGAGCCGGCCGGGCGTCGCGACGACGACCTCGCTGCCGCCGCGCAGCGCGCCCGCCTGGCGGCCGATCGACATCCCGCCGACCACCGTGGTGAGCCGCAGGTGCAGCGAACGGGCGTAGGGGGTGAGCGCGTCGGTCACCTGCTGGGCCAGCTCCCGGGTGGGGACGAGCACCAGGGCCAGGGGCTGGCGCGGCTCGGCCCGCTTGCCGGCGGTACGGGTCAGCAGGGCGAGGCCGAACGCGAGCGTCTTGCCCGAGCCCGTACGGCCGCGGCCCAGGACGTCCCGGCCGGCCAGCGAGTTCGGCAGCGTCGCCGCCTGGATGGGGAACGGGACGCTCATGCCGGCCGAGCCGAGCGCCGCCAGCAGGGCCGGGGGCAGGCCGAGGTCGTCGAACCTCTCGACCGGCGGCAGGGCCGCGCTGCCGCCCACCGGCAGGGCGAACTCGCCCCGGAGCGGGGCGGGTCGGCGTCCGTAACCGCCACCCGGGCGTCCGGCGGACGCGGACCGGGCCGTCCCCTGCGGGCGGCCACGGCTGCCCCGGTTGGAGCCGGCGGCGGCGTTCGTACGGGAGCGGTAGGAGCTGTCGTTCGTGCGAGCGGTGCGGTTCATGCGGAACCTTCCTCGATGCGGCACGTATCGAGGAATTCCTCCCGGCGGCTGGGCCGCACGAGGAATCGCAAGAACGAACCGAGAAAATGGACGACACACGTGCGGGCGCCGAGGGCGTCACCGCTTCGTCCGGGGAAGCGCCGGGAATACGAGCCGGAAGAAGCGGCAATCAGTATTCGCGCGCGAGACCGTCGTGTCAGACGGGGAGAAAAAGCCGACGAGCCGGGACCCGCACCCATGGTGCGGGCCCCGGCACGCGTCGTACGCGTCAGCGTCAGGCGGGAACGATGTTCTCGGCCTGCGGGCCCTTCTGGCCCTGCGTGACGTCGAAGTTCACCTTCTGGCCTTCCTGAAGCTCGCGGAAGCCGGAAGCGGCGATGTTCGAGTAGTGGGCGAACACGTCAGCGCCGCCGCCGTCCTGCTCGATGAAGCCGAAGCCCTTTTCCGCGTTGAACCACTTCACGGTGCCAGATGCCATATTTGATCTCCCTTTGGGGCAGTGCCCGGAGTACGCACCTTGCGACCCCGGAGTCGCTGGGATGATTTCCCCTCCGGAAAACACCGGAAAATGAACGCAAAGTCATTGGGAACCACAACTGCAACTGAGAACACCGTAGCACGGTACGGGCCGGGCCGGGCGATGCGTTTTCGGTCCGGCGTGGCGGCCCGAAAAAATGTCACCCGCAATTTCCCGGAATTCTGTACCGGCGACAGCAGGTATGTGTTCCCCGCCCGGCCGGTCGGTGGTCCTCGCACGGGGCAGGGGCCGTGGAAGGGCCCCTGCCGACCGGTCAGCGGGGCGCCGCGAGGTCCGCCAGCACCGCGTCCGTGAACGGCGGCCACGCCTCGATCGCCCACGGCCCGAAGGCCCGGTCGGTCAGCGCCACGCACGCCGCCCCCGCGTCGGGGTCGATCCACAGGAACGTGCCCGACTGGCCGAAGTGGCCGAACGCGCGCGGGGAGGACGACGTCCCGGTCCAGTGCGGCGCCTTGCCGTCACGGATCTCGAAGCCGAGCCCCCAGTCGTTGGGCCGCTGGTGCCCGTACCCCGGCAGGATCCCGGTCAGCCCCGGGTGGACCACCGACATGGCCTCCAGCACCGTGCGCGGGTCCAGCAGCCGCGGCGCCTGCACCTCGGCGGCGAAGCGCACCAGGTCGTCGACCGTCGACACGCCGTCCTTCGCGGGCGAACCGTCCAGCGTCGTGTCCTTCATGCCCAGCGGCTCCAGCACCGCCTGGCGCAGGTACTCCGCGAAGGGGATGTCCGTCGCCTTCGCGACATGCTCGCCCAGCACCTCGAACCCGGCGTTGGAGTAGATTCGCCGCGTGCCCGGCGCCGCCATGACCCGGTGCTCGTCGAAGGCCAGCCCCGACGTGTGGGCGAGCAGGTGCCGTACCGTCGACCCCTCGGGCCCGGCCGGCTCGTCGAGCTCGACCGCCCCCTCCTCGTACGCCACGAGCACCGCGTACGCGGTGAGCGGCTTGGTCACCGACGCCAGCGGGAACCGCCGGTCCGTGGGGCCGTGCGCCCCTGCGACGGTGCCGTCCCCGCGCACCACGGCCGCCGCCGCGTTCTCCACCGGCCAGTTCTCGATCATCGCCACGCTTCGCATGCGCACGAGCGTATCCCCGGGCCCGTTCGCGCCCTTGCCGCGGGGACGGGCTTGCCTGGAGTGCACTCCAGGGTTTTAGCGTGGAGGCCATGACGGTGATCGAGAGCACTCCCGTACCGACCGAGCGCGCCGCCTTCTGCATTTCCGCCCCACCCCCGCACCCGCGCCCCGACGGACAGGACCGCTACACGATCAGCGAGGTCGCCGCCTGGACCGGCCTCAGCGCGCACACCCTGCGCTGGTACGAGCGGATCGGGCTGATGCCGCACGTCGACCGGTCCCACACGGGTCAGCGCCGCTTCACCAACCGGGACCTGGACTGGCTGAACTTCGTCGGCAAGCTGCGCCTCACCGGCATGCCGGTGGCCGACATGGTCCGCTACGCCGAGCTGGTGCGGGAGGGCGAGCACACCTTCGAGGAGCGGCAGGAGCTGCTGGAGTCCACGCGGCGGGACGTACGGTCCCGGATCGCGGAGCTCCAGGACACCCTCGCCGTACTCGACTACAAAATCGACTTCTATTCGGGTGCCCGGCGGGCCCCGGAGAGGACCACATGAGCACCGAGAAGATCATGACGGTACGGCTCGGCACGGAGGGGCCGCTGGTGGGCGTCCAGGGCTTCGGCGCCATGGGCATCAGCGAGTTCTACGGCGACACCGACGAGGCCGCCGCCCGCGACACGCTGGAGGCCGCGCTGGAGGCCGGCGTCACCCTGATCGACACCGCCGACATCTACGGGCGCGGCGCGAACGAGGAGTTCCTCGCGCCGTTCGTCGCCGCGCACCGGGACGAGATCACCCTGGCGACGAAGTTCGCCATCGAACGCACCGACGACCCCCACCACCGGGCCGTCCGCAACGACCCGGCGTACATCAGGTCCGCCGTGGAGGGCAGCCTCCGCCGCCTCGGCGTCGACGTCATCGACCTCTACTACATGCACCGCCGCGACCCGGCCGTGCCGCTCGCGGAGTCCGTCGGCGCCATGGCCGAGCTGGTCGAGCGCGGGCTGGTGAAGCACCTGGGGCTGAGCGAGGTGACCGGGGCCGAGCTGCGCGAGGCGCACGCCGTCCACCCGATCACCGCCCTCCAGTCCGAGTGGTCGCTGTTCTCCCGCGACGTGGAGCGCAGCGCGGTGGGCGCCGCGGCCGACCTGGGCGTGGCGTTCGTGCCCTACTCGCCGCTCGGCCGCGGGTTCCTCACCGGGGCGTTCACGGACGCGGCGGCGGAGCTGTCCGGCACCGACTTCCGCAAGGACCAGCCCCGCTTCACCGGCGACAACGCCCGCCGCAACGCCGCGCTGCTGGAGCCCGTCCGGGAGATCGCCGAGGCCCACGGGGTGACCGCCGCCCAGGTCGCGCTCGCCTGGGTGCAGCAGCGGGCCGAGGTGCACGGCCTGACCGTCGTGCCCATCCCCGGCACCCGCAGGCGCGCCCGCCTCCTGGAGAACGCCGCCGCCACCCGGATCACCCTCGGCCCGGACGAGCTGGCCCGGCTGGAGCCGATCGCCGCCCAGGTGGCCGGCGACCGGTACCCGGACATGTCGCTCACCTCCGCGGCCCGCGAGGCGTAGGCACCCGGCCCGCCCGTACGGGCACGCGCGCGGGACTTCGCGGGCACTCCCCAGGTGTGTCGACCCGCGTGAACGACCCCGCGGGTCGGCACACCTAGCCCAGGGCGTACACCGCGAAGCCCGCCGCCAGCAGCCCGGCGGCCCAGCGGCGGGCGGCGGTCGCGTGCGTCCACGGGGTCTCGAAGCCGCGCGCGTACCGCCCGATCAGCAGCAGGAGCCCCGCGAACAACGGCATCCACGCCAGCCGCGCCAGGATCCACCCCGGGCTGTCGGGCGTGGTCGTCAGCCCCGCGACCGGCCCGAGGAACGACGCGGGCACGGCGGCGGCCAGCATCGCCGTCTGGTGCCAGCACAGGATCGTCATCGCCGACAGGTTGATCACCACCACCGGTGCCCACAGCGCGGGGCGGCGCAGCAGCCTGCCCAGCCGGTCGCGCAGCAGGATCGCGGCGCCGCTCTGCGCGGCGGCGAGCGCCAGGACCAGCAGCGACGGCGGGTGGGAGTTGGCGCGGGCCTCCCCGGGGACGCCGACCATCGAGGCGGGGTAGTGGAAGGCGAGCAGCAGCGTGGCGAACAGGGCCGCGCCGCCGAGCAGCAGCGCCCACGCCTCCCGCCGGCCGATCCGCTTCTCGCCCCAGGAGACGCCCAGTTGGTAGGCGAAGAGCCAGCCGGGCAGGATGTTCAGCACGCTCAGCCAGGACGGCGCGGCGTCCGCGTACGGGCCGTAGCGCAGGAGGTCCACCACGGCGACCGACGCCAGGAGCGGGGCCGCCGCCCAGGCGCCGAGCCGGCGGGCGGCGCGGACGCAGTACGGGGTCAGGGCGGTGACGACCAGGTACACGCCGACGAACCACAGCGGCTGGACGACCAGCGTCGACCCGGTGCGCAGGGTGTCGTCCGGGACGCCCAGGGCGTACAGGACGGGGACCAGGACGGCCCAGACGGCGGTGACGCCGAGGACGGGACGGCCGAGCCGGGCGATCCGCCCCCTGAGCCACGCGCCGGTGGAGCCCGTGCGCCGGTCGTACGACAGGACGGCCGCGTACCCGCCCACCAGGAAGAAGATCCCGAGCATCTGCAGGACCCAGCTGACGGGCGCGAGGAACCCGAACGCACTGAGCGGGCTGGCATTGTGGATCGCCCCGCCGGCGTCGAGCGTGAAACCGCCGAGCAGCCAGTGGCCGGTGGGGACGGCGAGCAGCGCGAGGGCGCGCAGTCCGTCGACGGCGCGGTCGCGGTGGGCGGGAGTCCGGGCCTCGATCCTCCGCGCGAGGGCGCGGGCGGTTCCGAGGGCGCGGGCGGTTCCGAGGGCGCGGGCGGGGGCGAGGGCCTTGGCCTTCATCGGGAGTCCTTAAGAATGTTGGCGGTCCGGGAGGACCGGGTGTGGCTGATCGGGCGTTGCCCTCGATGGCTCCAGGAGAATGGCCGCCCGG
>NZ_JBWKJV010000042.1:0-5624 GCF_056432045.1 Streptomyces sp. NPDC045701
TGACCACCCTCGCGGACCGGGGCCTGGACGCCTGGGTCGCCGGCGAGATCACCGACCGCGGCGCCCACACCACCGGCGCCGAACTGGTCGGCGACCACTCCGCCTGAACGACGGCGCCCGGCTGCCCGCCCGCCCCGCGGGTACGCCGCTCCCCCCACGGCCGTGCGGCGGACGGGCGCTCCCCGGGCGAACGGCGACGCCGAGCGGCGACCGCGACACGCGCCGCCCCCACCGGCCGCAGCGGCCTACTCGCCCGTGACGCGGATGCGGACCTCGTCGGGGCGCGCCGCGCCACCGGTCGTGCGCCAGCCGGCGTCCGACTCCGCCGCGCTCCACACCCGGCCCGCGTACGACACCTCCGTGATCCCCAGGGCGTCCGCCCGGGCCACCGCCCACTGCGCCCGCTCCCAGCCGCCGCGCGAACCGCCGCCGGTCGTGACGGCCCCGGGGCCGGACGCCCCGGCGGCCACGTTCCGGACCGGTACCGAGATGTCGGGCGCGGCCCCGCCCGGGGGCAGTTCGCCGAACGCCCGCCTCAGCTCCGCCCGCACCCTCGCCGGGTCGCCGGCCCGCACGGGCCCGCGCTCGGTGGTGCACGTCAGGGACGCCGGGGAGCGCCCGGTGAGCGCGGCGGCGAGCAGCGCGGCGTCCGGCTCGTGCTTGGCGTACGCCTGCGGGAAGCCGCTGCGCTGCACGCGCTGCGCCGCCACCGTCAGCGGCAGCCGCGAGTAGCCCGGCACGTCGGCGAGGTGGTCGTAGAACCTGCCGGCCGAGAAGACCGGGTCGAGGATCTGCTTCTCGGTGCCCCAGCCCTGCGAGGGCCGCTGCTGGAACAGGCCGAGCGAGTCGCGGTCGCCGTACCCGATGTTGCGCAGTGCCGACTCCTGGAGGGCGGTCGCCAGCGCGATGGTGACCGCCCGCTCGGGCATGCCGCGCGACGTCCCGACCGCGGAGATCGTCGCGGCGTTGGAGGCCTGCTCGGGGGTGAACCGGTAGGTGTTGTTCCCGCTGCCCACGAGGCAGTGCGGGGCGTCCTTGCCGCCGGTCGCGTTCCGCACGACGACGTACCCGATCAGCGCCAGCAGCACGGCGAGCGCGACGGCGATCCTCGGGCGGCGGGGGCGGGTGGACTCGGACACGGAGCCCACCGTACTGGAGGGCCGGGATAGGCTCGGCACCATGTCCGAGACCATGCCCGCCACCGTGCTGGACCTCACGCAGGACGGCCCGGCGCTGACCGCCGCGCTCGTCGACCTCCCCTCGGTCAGCGGCACCGAGAAGCCCCTCGCCGACGCGATCGAGCAGGCGCTGCGCACGCTGCCGCACCTGACCGTCGACCGGCACGGGAACAACGTGGTCGCCCGGACGAACCTGGGCCGGGCCGAGCGGGTGGTCCTGGCCGGACACATCGACACCGTCCCGATCGCCGACAACGTGCCCTCCCGGCTCGACGACGACGGCGTCCTGTGGGGCTGCGGCACCTCGGACATGAAGTCCGGGGTCGCCGTCCAGCTGCGTATCGCCGCGACCGTCCCCGCCCCCAACCGCGACCTGACCTTCGTCTTCTACGACAACGAGGAGGTCGCCGCCCACCTCAACGGGCTCGGGCACGTCGCCGAGGCGCACCCGGACTGGCTGGAGGGCGACTTCGCCGTCCTGCTGGAGCCTTCCGACGCCCAGGTCGAGGGCGGCTGCCAGGGCACGCTCCGGGTCCACCTGCGCACCAAGGGCGAGCGGGCCCACTCGGCGCGCAGCTGGATGGGGTCCAACGCCATCCACGCCGCCGCCCCGATCCTCGCCAGGCTCGCCGCGTACGAGCCGCGCCGCCCGGTGATCGACGGGCTGGAGTACCACGAGGGCCTCAACGCCGTCGGGATCGAGGGCGGGGTCGCCACCAACGTGATCCCCGACGCGTGCACCGTGACCGTCAACTACCGCTACGCGCCCGACCGCTCCATGGCGGAGGCCGAGGCCCATGTGCGCGAGGTGTTCGCGGACTGCGGCGTCGACGAGTTCGTGGTCGACGACCACACCGGCGGCGCGCTGCCCGGTCTGTCGCACCCCGCCGCCGCGGCCTTCATGGCGGCCGTCGGCGGGACCGCGCAGCCCAAGTTCGGCTGGACCGACGTGTCGCGGTTCAGCGCGCTGGGCGTGCCCGCCGTCAACTACGGTCCCGGTGACGCGCTCTTCGCGCACAAGCGGGACGAGCACGTCGCCGTCGACAGGATCACGCACTGTGAACGGCGACTGTACGACTGGCTCACTGCCTGACCTCCGTGATTTCGCCTTTTGTCACGTCCTCCGTCCTACCCTGAGCGGGAAACGATGTTCAGCGGAGGGAGCGGATCATGGGCAACCCCGAGGCCGAGGCCGAAGGACTGCGAGCGCTGGCCGAGCAGCGGCTGGGGCCGGTACTGCGCCGCAGGGAGCAGGTCCAGCCCGGCACGACCGATCAGCGGCTGCTGGACACCGCCGGTGACTCCGAGTGGGTCCACACCGACCCCTGGCGCGTCATGCGCATCCAGTCGGAGTTCGTCGAGGGCTTCGGCGCGCTGGCCGAACTGCCCAGCGCGATCAGCGTCTTCGGCTCGGCCCGCACCCGGGCGGGCACGCCGGAGTACGAGGCGGGCGTACGCATCGGCCGGGCGCTGGTCGAGGCCGGCTTCGCGGTGATCACCGGCGGCGGCCCCGGCGCCATGGAGGCGGCGAACAAGGGAGCGCGGGAGGCCAAGGGCGTGTCGGTGGGCCTCGGCATCGAGCTGCCCTTCGAGCAGGGCCTGAACCCGCATGTCGACATCGGCGTCAACTTCCGCTACTTCTTCGTACGGAAGACGATGTTCGTCAAGTACGCCCAGGGCTTCGTCGTCCTGCCGGGCGGGCTCGGCACCCTGGACGAGCTTTTCGAGGCCCTGACCCTGGTCCAGACGCGGAAGGTCACCCGCTTCCCGATCGTGCTGTTCGGCACGGCGTACTGGTCCGGGCTGGTCGACTGGCTCCGCGGCACGGTCATCGCCCAGGGCAAGGCGTCGGAGCACGACCTGATGCTGTTCCACGTCACCGACGACGTCGACGAGGCGGTCGCCCTGGTCACCAAGGAGACGGGGCCCGGCCACCCCTGACGGACACGGCCTAGGTGTATTGATCACGAGCGTTGTTGACACTCGGCGGTCTTGATCATGGCGAAGACCTCCGGTGTGGTGGAGGTGTCTAGGACTACACCGCACGGAGGTCTTCGTGTCCCACCGTAATGCCCGGCTGACCGTTCACGGCAGGCGGATCCTGGTCGAACGTGTCCTGGCGGGCCGTCCCGTCGCGCACGTGGCTGCGGAGATGGGGATCTCCCGGCCCACGGCCCACAAATGGGTCCGTCGCTGGCGGACCGAGGGCGACGCGGGCCTGCACGACCGTTCCAGCAGGCCCCGCACGACACCGCACCGGACTCCCGCCGCGGTCGAGGCCCGGGTCTGCCGCCTGCGGACCGACCGCAAGCTCGGCCCGGCACGGATCGGCCCGATCCTGGGCCTTCCCGCCTCGACCGTGCACCGCATCCTTCTCCGGCGCGGCCTGAACCGTCTGGCCTGGCTCGACCGGCCCACCGGCGAGCCGTCAACCGCACTCTCCTCGACGAATGGGCCTACCTACGGCCCTACACCTCAAACCACGAGCGGACAGCGGCCCTGGCAGACTTCCTCCACATCTACAACCATCACCGCTGCCACACCGCACTCGATGGACACCCGCCCATCAGCCGTGTCAACAACGCTGCGGGTCAATACACCTAGGCCAACCCCCGGCGGGCGACCGCCGGGGGGCGGTGCCCGGCGATGGACGCCACCATGTCCAGCACCTGCTTCGTCTCGGCGACCTCGTGGACGCGGTAGACCCGCGCGCCCAGCCACGCCGAGACGGCCGTCGTCGCGAGCGTTCCCAGCACCCGCTCCTTGACCGGCTTGTCGAGCGTCTCGCCGACGAAGTCCTTGTTGGACAGCGACACCAGCACCGGCCAGCCCGTGTCCGTCATCTCGCCCAGCCGGCGGGTCGCCTCCAGGCTGTGCCGGGTGTTCTTCCCGAAGTCGTGGCCGGGGTCGATCATGATGCCGTCGCGGCGCACGCCCAGCTCCACCGCGCGCTCCGCCAGCCCGACGGTCACCCGCAGGATGTCCGCCATCACGTCGTCGTACGCGACCCGGTGCGGCCGGGTGCGCGGCCGCGCGCCGCCCGCGTGCGTGCACACCAGCCCCGCGCCGTACCGCGCGGCCACCTCGGCGAGCTTCGGGTCGACGCCGCCCCACGCGTCGTTCAGCAGGTCGGCGCCCGCCTCGCAGACGGCCTCGCCGACGTCGTGCCGCCAGGTGTCGACGCTGATCACCACGTCGGGGAACCGCCGCCGCACCTCGGCCACGAAACCGACCGTGCGCCGCGCCTCCTCCTCGGCGGTCACCTCTTCCCCGGGACCGGCCTTGACCCCGCCGATGTCGATGATGGCGGCGCCCTCGGCCACCGCCTGCTCGACCCGGGCGAGCGCCGGCTCGTCGCGGAACGTGGCGCCCCGGTCGTAGAAGGAGTCCGGGGTCCGGTTCACGATCGCCATGATCACCGGCTCGTGCGCGTCGAATTCACGCCGTCCCAAGCGCAGCATCCCGTGTCTCCTCCTCGCGTTCGGTCGCCTGCGACCTTAGCCTTCGGTGGCGCATGGCACGATCGGCACCGTTGGGTTTTCGCTCCCGGTGGAGAGGCACGGTCGTGTTCTGGTTCTTGGCTGTAGCGATGGTCGTGGTCGTTGCCGCGGTCACTCTGGCCGTGATCGGCGGCGGGGAGAGCGAGGTGCTGCCCGAGGCGCCGCCCGAGCACACGGTGGACCAGCTGCCGCTGACCCGGCCCGTCGGCCGTGCCGACATCGACGGGCTGCGGCTGCCCCTGGCCCCGCGGGGCTACCGGATGGCGGAGGTCGACGACGTGCTGGGCCGGCTGGGCGCCGAGCTCGCCGAGCGGGACGCGCGGATCGCCGAGCTGGAGGCCGCCCTGGCGGGAGCCCGCGAGGAGCGGCCCGGCGGATCCGGCCGGTACGACGAGCCCGGCGGATCCGGCCCGTACGACGAGCCCGGCCGGACGCCGGACGAGGAGCGGGACCGGTGACCGGCGAGGCCGTGCCCGGTCCGGACGGGCTGCCGCGCTGCCCGTGGGGCCTGTCCGCCGAGGAGTACGTCCGGTACCACGACGAGGAGTGGGGCCGCGCCGTCCACGGCGACGACGCCCTGTTCGAGCGGCTGTGCCTGGAGGCGTTCCAGTCGGGCTTGTCCTGGATCACGATCCTGCGCCGCCGCGAGGGCTTCCGCCGGGCGTTCGCGGGCTTCCGGATCGCCGCGGTCGCGAAGTTCACCGACGCCGACCGGGACCGGCTCCTGGCCGACACCGGGATCATCCGCAACCGCGCGAAGATCGACGCGTCCCTCGCCAACGCGCGCGTGCTGGCCGGCTGGGCGCCCGGCGAGCTGGACGCCCTGATCTGGTCCCACGCCCCGGACCCCGCCTCCCGCCCGGTGCCCCGCACGCTCGCCGACGTCCCGGCGGTCACGCCCGAGTCGACGGCGCTGTCCAAGGCGCTCAAGAAGCAGGGCCTGCGT
>NZ_JBWKJV010000042.1:5720-26190 GCF_056432045.1 Streptomyces sp. NPDC045701
GCGCTTCGTCGGCCCGACCACGGCGTACGCCCTGATGCAGGCCTGCGGCCTGGTCGACGACCACCTCGCCGACTGCGTCGCCCGCGGGGCCGGCAAGGCCGCTTCGTCGGCCCGACCACGGCGTACGCCCTGATGCAGGCCTGCGGCCTGGTCGACGACCACCTCGCCGACTGCGTCGCCCGCGGGGCCGGCAAGGTCTGACCCGCGCCGACCCGGCCGCCCGGACCGCCCCGGGCGCGACCGGGGTACCGGCGCCCCGGCCGGGAGGGTCAGCGGCCGAGGTACTTCGGCCGCTCCTTGGCGAGGAAGGCCTGCACCGCGATGCCGTGGTCCTCCGACGCGCCCGCCTTCGTCTGGAGCTCGTCCTCCTTGTCCAGCGCCTCGTCCAGCGTGTGGCACGCCCCGTACGCCAGGGACTCCTTCAGCGCCGCGTACGCCAGGGTCGGACCCTCCGCGAGGGTGCGGGCCACGGACCGGGCCTCGGCCGCCAGGTCGGCCGCCGGGACCAGCCGGGTCGCGATCCCCAGGTCGTACGCCTCCCGCGCCGCGATCGAGCGCGGGAAGAGCAGCAGATCCGCCGCCCGCCCCGGGCCCACCACCCGCGGCAGCGTCCACGAGACGCCCGAGTCGGCGGTCAGCGCCACCCCGGCGAACGAGGTGTTGAACGACGCCGTGTCGGCCACCACCCGGTAGTCCGCCGCGAGCGCGAAGCCGAGGCCGGCCCCGGCCGCCACCCCGTTCACCCCCGCGACCACCGGCTTGGGCATCCCGGCGATGGCCCGGACGATCGGGTTGTAGTGCTCCCGCACGGTGCTCATCGTGTGCTCGGTGCCGATGAGCGCGACGTGCTCCTTGAGGTCCTGCCCCACGCAGAACGCCCGGCCCGTCGCGGTCAGCAGCACGGCCCGTACGGCGGTGTCCTCCGCCGCCGCCAGCAGCGACTCCCGGAGGGCGACCTTCGCCTCGGTGTTCATGGCGTTCATGGCGTCGGGCCGGTTGAGCGTGATGGTGGCGAGTCCGTCGCTCACCTCGTACAGCACGGTGTCGGCCATGGCAGGGTCCCCTTTGCGGCTCCGGCGGTGATGTCCCGCCCAGCATGGCGGAGATCATCGCGCGCGGACATGTGACCTGCGTCAAAGAAAGCCCGGTCCGGCCGCCGGTCGCGGCGGCGAAGTATCGCAGGCGGACCGCCGAAATAGACGGTTTTGCGGGAGCGCGTTGCGCAAGCGATGCCGACCGATGTTGGTCATCGGGTCCCGCCATGCGGGATAATGACCTGGAAGCAATGTGTTCGATGCCGGTGATGCGTGCCCATGCCAGAGGGCCGTCGGCGACGATGAGCTGGTTTCAGGAAGGGGAACGAGCATGGCGGCCATGAAGCCGCGGACGGGCGACGGCCCGCTCGAGGTGACAAAGGAGGGGCGGGGCATCGTCATGCGCGTTCCGCTCGAAGGCGGCGGTCGGCTTGTCGTCGAGCTGACTCCGGACG
Organism: Streptomyces sp. NPDC045701; assembly: GCF_056432045.1. Lineage (NCBI taxonomy): Bacteria > Bacillati > Actinomycetota > Actinomycetes > Kitasatosporales > Streptomycetaceae > Streptomyces > Streptomyces sp. NPDC045701. The sequence goes on from NZ_JBWKJV010000042.1 coordinate 7,210, forward strand.
AGGCCGACGCACTCGGCGACGCACTCAAGAAGGTCGTCGGCTGACGCGGAACGCCCCCTGTTTTTCCGAGAGCCCCGGTACGGTGCGCGGCGACGCGACCGGGCCGGGGCTCTCGCATGAAGTCCGGGCGCGGGTCAGCCCCGCCGCACCGCGCACAGCAGCCCGTCGCCCACCGGCAGCAGCGTCGGCAGCAGCTCCTGGCTCTCCCGCACCGTCCGCAGCAGCTCCCGCAGCCTGAGCACCTCGGCCGGCTGGGCCGCCGAATCGACCGTGCGGCCGTCGGCGAAGACACCCTCGAAGCAGACCAGGCCGCCCGGTCGCAGCAGACGCAACGATTCGGCGAGGTAGTCGAGGCTCTCCAGCCGGTCACCGTCGCAGAAGACCAGGTCGTACCCGCCGTCCGCGAGCCTCGGCAGCACGTCGAGCGCCCGGCCGGGGATGAAGCGCGCCCGGTTCCCCGCGAACCCGGCCGCCCGGAACGCCTGCTTGGCGAACTGCTGACGCTCCGGCTCCAGGTCCACCGTGGTCAGGACGCCGTCGGGGCGCATGCCCTCCAGCAGGTAGATCCCGGACACCCCCGTACCGGTGCCGATCTCCGCGACCGCCTTGGCGTCCGCCGTGGCCGCCAGCAGACGCAGCGCGGCGCCGGTGCCTGGCGACACCGAGGGCAGCCCCGCGTCCCGGGCCCGGTCGCGGGCCCAGCGCAGGGCGTCGTCCTCGGCGACAAAGGCGTCGGCGAACGCCCAGCTCGTCTGCCGGTTGGCGGTAATGACCCTCTCCTGTCCCCGTAGTTGGCGCAACGGTGACTGTAGCCGTTCGGGCCCGGGAACCCGCAGATGGGACCGCGCGTTAAGAAGGGGCGGGGGGAGCACATGGATCAAGAGCCGAAGACGGTCCCAAATTCACGTAAAGATTCTTATCCGGAGCTAACGGGCGAGGTGGCTATGGTAGGGGCTCCACTGGACACCACCAGAGCCGATAGGGGAGGTGCGGCTGCCCCTGTGGATCGGGGAGGAGTGCTGCGGCGCCTTCTCAGGTCGGCGGGTGAGCCGAGATCCGTGACCGACACCGCTGACCGTTCCCTGCCCGCCGACTTCGCACCCACCACCGCGACCTTCGCATCGGATGCGGAATCGCAGGCGTGGACTCCGCCCTCGTGGGAGGAGATCGTCAGCACGCACAGTGGCCGGGTCTACCGCCTCGCATACCGCCTCACCGGCAATCAGCACGACGCCGAGGACCTCACCCAGGAGGTCTTCGTCCGCGTCTTCCGTTCGCTGTCCACGTACACGCCCGGCACCTTCGAGGGCTGGCTGCACCGCATCACCACCAACCTCTTCCTGGACATGGTGCGCCGCAAGCAGCGCATCCGGTTCGACGCGCTCGGCGACGACGCGGCCGAGCGGCTGCCCAGCCGCGAGCCGTCGCCGCAGCAGGTGTTCCACGACACGCACTTCGACGCCGACGTCCAGCAGGCCCTCGACACCCTCGCACCCGAGTTCCGCGCCGCGGTGGTGCTGTGCGACATCGAGGGACTGTCGTACGAGGAGATCGCCGCGACCCTCGGCGTCAAGCTCGGCACCGTCCGCAGCCGCATTCATCGGGGCCGCTCCCACCTGCGCAAGGCCCTCAAGCACCGGTCGCCCGAGGCCCGGGCCGAGCAGCGCACCTTCGTGGCCGTGGGCGGGGAGGTCGGACCCGCGTGAGTGCCACCGGTCCGACCCCCGCGGAACAACATCTGGGGGACCGCCTCGCCGCGCTCGTCGACGGGGAGCTCGGTCATGACGCCCGCGAGCGGGTCCTCGCCCATCTGGCGACCTGTCCCAAGTGCAAGGCCGAGGCCGACGCGCAGCGCCGGCTGAAGAGCGTGTTCGCCCAGGCCGCCCCGCCGCCCCCCTCCGAGGGGCTCCTCGCCCGCCTCCAGGGGCTGCCCGGTGGCGGTCCGGGCGACGGCGACCGGGGCGGTCCCTTCGGCGGTGACGGCCCTCTCGGAGTGAGACCCGGCGCCTTCGGTTACGCCGGGGGACCGGACGCGGGCTTCCGCATCCACGAAGTGGGCCGCCAGGAGGCGGAGCGCTCACCCTGGCGCGGCCGGAGGTTCGCGTTCGCCGCCGCCAGCGCGGTGTCGTTCGCGGCGATCGCCCTGGGCGGCGCGCTGCCCACGGTCGCGACGGTGGACGCCCGGGGTGACGGCACCGGCAACAGCGTGACGCCGGTGCGGTCGTCCCAGCAGACGCAGGGCGCCGGTGACGGCCGCCGCCGCGGTGGCGGCGGGTACGGGCCGGTCAGGGTGACCGACCGCCCGGCCGGGCCCCTGGCCGCCGTGCCGCTGCACGCGGTGCAGCGCCCCGGTTCCCACCCGTTCCCGCCGCCCCCGCCGGGAGCGGTGAGCGCGCTGAACGCCACCCCGCCCGCACCGCTGATACGCCCCGCCGCCACCCGTTCGGGACCCGCTCCGTCACCGGGTTCCCTTCCGCTCCCCGCGGGGCGCTGACCCGGCCCCCTGCGCGGGGGCCGCCCGACCTGGTTGAATCCTGCTCAGGGGCGTCCCGAGGGGGCGCGGCACGGGCACGCAGCGGGGAGAACATGGACGACGGGAAGCCCACGGGGCCGAAGCCGAAGTGGTGGAGCCGCCCGGCGGGGCAGCACGGGACGGAGACGGCCACCCCCGAGGAGGGCGCCGAGCAGCCGACCCCGCCCGCCCCCGAGCCGGGCGACGTGCCGGAGGCGGCCGCGACGGCGGTCCGCCCGCAGCCGCTGCACCAGCCCGACGAGTACCGCACCCCGCCCTACGGCGAGCCGGGCCCGTGGGCGCCCGCACCGCCCGTGCAGCGGCCCATGGCGACCCCGGCGCACGGCACCGCCGTCCCGCCGGTCCACGGCGCGCCGCAGCCGGGCACCACGCTGCCCGGGCAGACCCCGCCGCCCCGCCAGCCGCAGCCCGCCGCACCGGCCCCGCACACCGCATCGGCCACCGCCACGCCGGCGCCGGCCCCGCACCCCGCACCGCCCGTGCCGCAGCAGGCGCACCCCGGGCCCGCCGCACCAGCGCCGGCCCCGCACCCCGCACCGCCCGTGCCGCAGCAGGCGCACCCCGGGCCGGCGCCCCACCTTCCGCAGACGTCGCAGTGGCTCCAGTACGACCCCTGGAGCACCCCCGGCGGGCAGCACCAGCCGCTCCTGCACCCCGGCGGGCCCGCTGGCGCGCCGCGCAAGGGGCGGCGCCGCGGCCTCGCCGTGGTCGCCGCGCTGCTCTTCGCCGGGCTCACCGGCGTCCTCGGCGGCGGGGTCGGCGCGTACGTCGAGCGGAACGGCGGGCTCACCACCGTCGAGCTCCCGCAGGCCGGTCGGGAGGACGGCGACCGCGCGCCCGACAGCGTCGCCGGCATCGCGGCCCGCGCCCTGCCGGGCGTCGTCACCCTCCACGTCAGCGGCGGCGGGGAACAGGGCACCGGCACCGGTTTCGTCCTCGACGAGCGGGGCCACATCCTCACCAACCACCACGTCGTGGACCCGGCCGGCACCTCGGGCGCCATCACGGTCACGTTCAGTGGCGGCGAGACGGCCACGGCCGAGCTGGTCGGCAAGGACAGCGGGTACGACCTGGCCGTCGTCCGGGTGAAGGGCGTCGCCAACCTCGAGCCGCTGCCGCTCGGCAACTCCGACAACGTCCGCGTCGGCGACCCGGTCGTCGCCATCGGCGCCCCCTTCGACCTCCAGAACACCGTGACCTCCGGCATCATCAGCGCCAAGGAGCGGCCCATCACCGCGGGCGGTGAGAAGGGCGACGGCAGCGACGTCAGCTACGTCGACGCCCTCCAGACCGACGCCCCGATCAACCCCGGCAATTCGGGTGGCCCGCTGCTCGACTCCAGGGCCCGGGTCATCGGCATCAACAGCGCCATCCGCGCCGCCGACACCGGCTCGGGCCTCGACGGCGGACAGGCCGGCTCGATAGGCCTCGGCTTCGCCATCCCGGTCAACCAGGGCAAGCGCGTCGCCGAGGAGCTGATCAACACCGGCCAGGCCGCCCACCCCGTCATCGGGGTGAGCCTCGACATGAAGTACACCGGCGACGGCGCCAGGGTGGGCGAGAAGGCACAGGACGGCGGTGCCTCCGTCACCCCGGGCGGTCCGGCCGCCAAGGCGGGCGTCCATCCCGGCGACGTCATCACCAGGGTGGACGGCCAGCGCGTGCACAGCGGCGAGGAGCTGATCGTCAAGATCCGCGCCCACCGCCCCGGCGACCGGCTCCGGCTCACCGTGGAGCGCGGTGGACGGGAACAGACCAAGACGCTGACGCTCGGCTCATCGGCGGGCGGCTGACCCTCCACCGCGGAGCCGCCCACCGCGGAGCCCTCCACCACGGAGCCCCCGGGGGCCACCAAGGGGCCACCACGAGGTCCCCGGGAGGTACCGACGCGACAGCCGGGCCAGGTACCGTGGTACGGGCCCCGGGCCCGGACGGCCCCGCGGACCCCGCACCACGGACATCGAACGGACCTCGAACGGACCTCGAACCACGGACCCCGAACGGACCCCGCACCACGGACGCCGCCACGGACCTCGCACCATGGACCACGGGCCGGACCCTCTGAAGGAGCAGCAAGGTGTTCAATGACATAGGCGCACTCGAGCTCGTGGTGCTCGTCGTCCTTGCCGTGCTCGTCTTCGGTCCCGACAAGCTGCCGAAGGTCATCCAGGACGTCTCCGGCTTCATCCGCAAGATCCGCGACTTCTCGGAGAGCGCGAAGCAGGACATCCGCAGCGAACTGGGCCCGGAGTTCAAGGACTTCGAGTTCGAGGACCTGAACCCGAAGACGTTCATCCGCAAGCAGCTGACGGAGAACGAGGAGCTCAAGGAGATCCGCAGCAGCTTCGATCTCAAGAAGGAGATCAACGACGTCGCCGACGCCGTGAACGGCCGTGAGCCGGACGCGTCGGTCCCGGCCGCGGTCGGGGGTGCCTCCCTCGCCGAGGGCCACGCGGGTGGTACGCACGGGGGCGCGGACCTGCTGAAGAAGGGCGACAAGCCCGCCGACGGCGACCGCCCGCCGTTCGACGCCGACGCCACCTGAGCCCCTCCCGCGCCGCTCCTACGGAAAGACCCCGCGTCGGGTGGCTATCCTCTCCATCTGTCCGGTTGCTAGAGCGCCCGTCGGGGCGTGCCGCACCGGACTCCACGAATGAGGAGGCGGCCGGGCAGATGGAGACGACGAGTCGAGTGGGGGCGCAGGGTGCCGCACCGGGCACCGCATCGGCGTCCGGGGCGGACACGCCCGCGGCCCGGCGTACGGTCGACGGTTACCTGCGGGCCTCGTTCCCCTGGTACGGGCTGGACGAGGCGTTCACCGGGCCGCGCTGGCTGATGCAGGTCGGCACGTCCGCCGACGGCACGGTGCAGCACGGCTCGATCGGCCACGGGGCCGAGCCGTCGATACGGCCGGACCGGCTCGACCCCGCCGGGGCCGAGAAGGAGCGGTTCGCGGCCGTCGTGACGGTCGCCGCGAGCCCCGTGCGCCGCAGCGGCGACGGTACGGGGGTGCTGGACGCCACCAGTGTGTCGTCCGCCGCCTGGCTGGCCGGCTCCGGGCTCCTGGCCTACACCTGGCCGCCGCAGCTGGACCACACGCTGCGGGACGACTGGCTGGACCAGCAGACCGAGGCCGCCTTCGAGCTCGCCGACGACCTGGACGGTCCGGAGTGGTCGACGCTCTCCCTGCCCGTCGACGGTGTGCCGACGCCGTTCCACTACCGGGAGTCCGAGTACGGCTGGGTGCTGGCCGGCTCGACGCCCGGCGGCGTCCACCTGGGTGCGTACGGACGGGGGATGAGCGCGTACGGCCTGGCGTTCGCGGTGGTGCGGGACATCACCGCCTACGCGTAACCGGACACACCGACCCGCGGACACGCCGAAGGGGCACCGCTCGCCGAGCGGTGCCCCTTCGCGGCGTCGGCCGTCAGAACTTGTTGCGGGGGGTGATCCCCAGCGACATGCCCGACAGGCCGCGCTGACGGCCGCCGAGCTTGCCCGCGATGGAGCGCAGTGCCGCGCCCGCCGGCGAGTCGGGGTCGGTCAGGACGACCGGCCTGCCCTCGTCGCCGCCCTCACGCAGCCGTACGTCGATCGGGATGGAGCCCAGGACCGGGACGGCGGTGCCGGTGGTCTTCGTCAGGCCGTCGGCGACCCGCTGGCCGCCGCCCGTGCCGAAGACGTCGACCATCTCGTCGCAGTGCGGGCAGGGCAGGCCGGACATGTTCTCGACGACACCCACGATCTTCTGGTGGGTCTGCACGGCGATGGAGCCGGCGCGCTCGGCGACCTCTGCCGCCGCCTGCTGGGGAGTGGTGACCACCAGGATCTCGGCGTTCGGCACCAGTTGCGCGACGGAGATCGCGATGTCGCCGGTGCCCGGCGGCAGGTCCATCAGCAGGACGTCCAGGTCGCCCCAGTACACGTCCGCGAGGAACTGCTGGAGTGCCCGGTGCAGCATGGGGCCGCGCCAGACCACCGGCGCGTTGCCGGGGGTGAACATGCCGATGGAGATGACCTTCACGCCGTGTGCGGACGGCGGCATGATCATGTTCTCGACCTGGGTCGGACGGCCGTCGGCGCCCAGCATGCGCGGCACGCTGTGGCCGTAGATGTCGGCGTCCACGACACCGACCTTCAGCCCGTCCGCGGCCATCGCGGCCGCCAGGTTCACGGTGACGGACGACTTGCCGACACCGCCCTTGCCGGAGGCCACGGCGTACACCCGGGTCAGCGAGCCGGGCTTGGCGAACGGCACCTCGCGCTCGGCCGTGGTGCCGCGCAGCGCGGCGGCGAGTTCCTTGCGCTGCTCGTCGCCCATCACGTCGAGTGTCACGTCGACACCGGTGACGCCCTCCACGCGGGAGACCGCCTCGGTCACGCGCGTGATGATCGTCTCGCGCATGGGGCAGCCGGAGACCGTGAGGTAGACGGTGACGGCGACCGCCCCGTCCGCACCGATCTCCACCGACTTGACCATGCCGAGCTCAGTGATCGGTCGGTTGATCTCGGGGTCGTTCACCGTCGCCAGTGCTTCGCGCACCGCGTCTTCCGTAACCATACGGAGATGGTACGGCGCCGGACCCTGCCCCCGGAAAGCCCTGTCAGCGGTCGGGTTCGTCACTCCCTCGGGACGCGCCGGGCGGGAATAGATCCCGCCGGTGGTCCCGGCGGCCGTCCCGGCGCTCGTCGAGCTCCCGCACCAGGTCCTCCAGCTCGGAACGGATCCAGTCGCGGGTGGCGACCTCGCCGAGGCCCATCCGCAGGGCCGCGATCTCCCTCGTCAGGTACTCCGTGTCGGCGATGGACCGCTCGTTCTGTTTGCGGTCCTGCTCCAGGTTGACCCGGTCCCGGTCGGCCTGCCGGTTCTGCGCCAGCAGGATGAGCGGGGCGGCGTAGGAGGCCTGGAGCGACAGGGCGAGGGTCAGGAAGATGAAGGGGTACTCGTCCCAGCGGAGGTCGTCGGGCGCCGAGATGTTCCACACCACCCAGACGACGACGATCACCGTCATCCAGACCAGGAACCGCCCGGTGCCGATGAAGCGGGCGACCCGCTCCGAGAGCCGCCCGAAGGCCTCCGGGTCGTACGCCGGCAGCAGCTTGGGCCGCCGGATGCGCGGCTGGTCCAGCCGGATGCGGGGCGAGGGCGGCTCGCCGGGACGCTCATGCGCCATGCGCGGCCTCGCTCTCGCCCTCCGGCTCGAACTCCGTCTCCCGCCAGTCGTCGGGCAGCAGGTGGTCGAGCACGTCGTCGACGGTGACCACGCCGAGCAGCGACCCGCTCTCGTCCACCACCGGGGCGGCGACCAGGTTGTAGGTGGCGAGGTAGCTGGTCACCGAGGGCAGCGGGGTGTCGGGGGACAGCGGCGCCAGGTCGGTGTCCGCGATCGCCGACACCAGGGTGAAGGGCGGGTCGCGCAGCAGCCGCTGGAAGTGCACCGTCCCGAGGTACTTCCCGGTCGGCGTCTCGTCCGGCGCCCGGCACACGTACACCTGGGCGGCGAGGGCGGGGGAGAGGTCCTGCTGGCGGACCCGCGCCAGCGCGTCGGCGACCGTCGCGTCGGGGCGCAGCACGATCGGCTCGGTGGTCATCAGACCGCCCGCGGTGCGCTCCTCGTACGACATCAGACGGCGTACGTCGGCGGCGTCGTCCGGCCGCATCAGCGTCAGCAGCCGCTCCTTGTCCTCCTCGGGGAGCTCGGACAGCAGGTCGGCGGCGTCGTCGGGGTCCATGGCCTCCAGGACGTCGGCGGCCCGCTCCTCCTTGAGCTTGCCGAGGATCTCGATCTGGTCGTCCTCCGGCAGCTCCTCCAGGACGTCGGCGAGCCGGTCGTCGTCGAGGGCGGCGGCGACCTCGGCGCGGCGCTTGGGGCTGAGGTGGTGCAGCACGTTGGCGAGGTCGGCCGGGCGCATCCGCTCGAACGTGGCGACCAGGCTCTCGGCGCCCTGCCCGTGCTCCTCCAGCGAGAAGCCGGTGACGGCCGACCACTCGACGGTGAGCGTCTCGCCCTTGCGGCGCAGCGCCCCGCCGCCGCCCCGGCGGACGAAGACCTTGTCGATCTCCCAGTCGCGGCGCGCCGGGAGCTGCTGGATGGCCACGTCGAGGACGGTCACCTCCGCGCCGTCCTCGACCAGCCGGACCCGGCGGTCGAGCAGCTCGCCCAGCACGAGCCGCTCGGTGGGGCGCTGCTCGAAGCGGCGCACGTTGAGCACGCCGGTGGTGATGACCTGGCCGGACTCCACACCGGTGACCCGGGTCATGGGCAGGAAGATCCGGCGGCGCCCGATGACCTCCACGACCAGGCCGAGCAGGCGGGGCGGGCGGCGGCCGACGCGCAGCATCGCGACGAGGTCGCGCACCCGGCCGACCTGGTCCCCGTTCGGGTCGAAGACCGGGACGCCGGCGAGGTGTGAGACGAAGATCCGGGAAGCGCCCGCCGCCATGCCGCACACCTCCTCGTATGCCGGGATTCTCAGGCTTTATGACGGTTCAGGCTAGCCCGTCCTGGTGCGGGTCGCCCAGGCAGGGCGTCCGTACGGCTCTCTGCCGACGGTCGTATACGGCACGGGTACGCTGCGGTCTGCCAACCCCCCACGGTTTGACGAGAGGCAGTGCGCTGGTGACTTTTCTCGCCCCGGCTTCGCGCGCCCGCCGGGCCGCTCTCCCCGTCGCGCTGTGCGTCGGACTGTCCGCGGTGCTCACCGCCTGCGGTGAGGAACCGCCCGATCCGGACGCCGGTACGAACGGCGTGGGCAAGCTGCCCGCCGCCGCGATCGAGTCGAAGGCGCGGGCGGCGGCGGGCGGGGCCCGGGCGGTACGCCTGTCGGGCACGCTGGTCAGCAAGGGCGGCACGTACGAGCTGAACATGCGGCTGAACCGCACCGGCGCGGCCGGCTCGGTGGTCACCAGGACGTCCACCTTCGAGCTGCTGCGGGTCGGGGACGCGCTGTACCTGAAGGCGGACGCGGACTTCTGGGCGAGCGCGACGGACGGCGAGGACGACGAGCCGGACGACTCCGGTACGGAGGCGGCGGACAAGCTCGGCGACAAGTACGTGAAGGTGCCCGAGGACGACCCCTCGTACAAGCAGCTGCGCGGCTTCACGGAGATGAACGTTCTGCTCGACGGGCTGCTGGAGCTGCACGGCGACGTCGTCAAGGGTGACCGCTCCAAGATCGGCGGCATCCGTACGATCAAGGTGGCCGGCGGGCCCAAGGGGGAGGGCGGCACCCTCGACGTGTCCCTGGAGGGCACGCCGTACCCCCTCCAGTTCGCCCGTGGCGGCGGCGCGGGCGTGGTCGTCCTCTCGGACTGGAACAAGGTCTTCCCGCTGACCGCCCCGTCCAAGGACGAAACCCTCGACTACGGCCGCCAGCTCCCCCGCACCAGCGACTGACCCCATGACCGGGCCCCGGCGTCCTTCAAGGGGTGTCCGGAAACTATCGGCGTCCGCCCCAAGGGCGGGCCGGGCGTGACTTTCCGGACCCTCCCTAGCGCTTGCGGCGCTTCAGCAGCAGGCGGGGGAGCGCCGCCGGGACCGGGTGCCGGGTGGTGACCGGCGTGGGGAGCGGGGGCGCCGCCAGCGAGCCGTCCGGGTGGGCGGTCGTCGCGTCCCGCGGGGTGAGCCGCAGCACCCGGCACTCGCGCGCCCAGCGGTCGGTCATCGTCTCCGCGTCCGGGGCGTTCAGCCGCTTGCCCTTCAGCTCCGCGACCGCCGCCTCCCACGCCTCGGAGCCGGCGGCCAGCTCCGTCACGGTGGCGGTCCAGGCGATCAGGCGGCCGCCCTTGTCCTTGCTGCGTACCGTCACCTCGGCCGTGGAGCCGTCCGCGAGCCCCGGCAGCGGCTGCTCGCCCGGGCCGTCACCGACGACGTACGCCGCCCCGTCGAGCCACACGTGCCACAGCGCGCGGGCCGGGCCCCCGCCCCGTACCCAGACGAGGCCGGACTTCTTGGTGGCCTCCTCGACGAGGGCCTGGTCGAGCAGTGCGTCAGTCATAACCCGCAGCTTAGCCAGTCGGGCTACAGCCAGCCGTTGCGCTTCAGCGTGCGGTGGATGGCGAAGCAGATGCCGATGATCCCGGTGAGCACCATCGGGTAGCCGTACTTCCAGTGCAGCTCCGGCATGTGGTCGAAGTTCATGCCGTACACCCCGCACACCGCGGTCGGCACGGCCACGATCGCCGCCCAGGACGTGATCTTGCGCATGTCCTCGTTCTGGGCGACCGTCGCCTGCGCCAGGTTGGCCTGGAGGATCGAGTTCAGCAGCTCGTCGAAGCCGATCACCTGCTCCTGGACCCGTGCCAGGTGGTCGGCGACGTCCCGGAAGTACTTCTGGATGTCGGGGTCCACCAGCCGCATGGGCCGCTCGCTCAGCAGCTGCATCGGCCGCAGCAGGGGGGACACGGCCCGCTTGAACTCCAGTACCTCGCGCTTGAGCTGGTAGATCCGCCCGGTGTCGGTGCCGCGCGTGGAGCCTTTCGCCGGTGGCGAGAAGACGTCGATCTCGATCTGGTCGATGTCGATCTGCACCGCGTCGGCGACCGCGATGTAGCCGTCCACCACGTGGTCGGCGATCGCGTGCAGCACCGCCGACGGCCCCTTTCCCAGCAGCTCCGGCTCACCCTCCATCCGGTGCCGGAGGTTGCGCAGCGAGCCCTGCCCGCCGTGCCGCACCGTGATGACGAAGTCCCGGCCGGTGAAGCACATCACCTCACCGGTCTCGACGACCTCGCTGGTGGCCGTGAGTTCGGCGTGGTCGACGTAGTGGATGGTCTTGAAGACGGTGAACAGCGTGTCGTCGTACCGCTCCAGCTTGGGCCGCTGGTGGGCGTGGACCGCGTCCTCCACGGCCAGCGGGTGCAGTCCGAACTCCGCGGCGATACCGGCGAATTCGGCCTCCGTCGGCTCGTGCAGGCCGATCCACGCGAAGCCGCCGCCGTCGCGCACCTGCCGCATGGCCTCGCGCGGGGTGAGGCAGGCGTCGGTGGCGTGGTCCTTCAGCCGGCGGCCGTCGCGGTAGACGGCGCAGTCGACGACCGCGGTGGACGTCGACGGGTCACGGGTCGCGTCGTAGGAGTTGTACGTGTTGTAGGGGGCACTGCTCTTGCGCAGGGACGGGCGGACCGCTGCGCGCAGGTCACGGATCATCGACATGGCTGGCTCCTTCACGGAGAGGCCGTCGCGGGGCGTGGCACAGCCCGGAATGAGGACGTGGCGTTCCTTACGTCCGCAAAGCGGGCGGCACCGCGGGATCGCGGTGACGGCGTTCGCTACAGACAGGCAAAACGGTGTGCTCTTCCGTCGTGCGAATAGCCATGACCTCACTCCCACGCTCCACGAGGACGAGCGTGAACGGGCAGGCGGAATGCCTCTCAGGTCACAGAGAAAAGCCGCGGGCGGAAGGGCGGTTGGTACTGCACGGTCGACTTCGATCCACCGCAGCCCCACCTCCTCCGGCCGGTCCCCCGTGGGGGACGACGTGTTGTCGGGACGGGGAAGCGTCTCCCCGGCCAGCGCTGGGACGTACCCAGGCGTGCTGTCCCGACCAGCAGACGGCCAACACTATCAGCCGACTGAGAGTCAATCCCTTACTTTGCCCCTTCCATACGCGCTCTATGCTCCCCGCATGGGAGAAGTTCTTGCTCTGGTCGAGGCCCGGTTGCGTACCGCCCTCGGTGAACCGGACGCGCGCGCCGCGGTGACCTTTCTCGGCACCGACCGCATCGAGGTCCTCCGCTTCCCGGACGCCGCTCTCGGCCTGGTGAGGTACGCCACCCTCGGCATGTCGGCCCAGCCGATGACCGATCCGACCGCCGCGCTCGCCGACCCGGTGAAGGGCCCGCGCGCGGAGCTGCTCCTCAGCGTGCGGGCGGGGCTCGCCGACACCGACAAGGTGCTGCGGCCGCTCGCGGTGCTCGCGGCCTCGCCGCAGGTCGAGGGCGTGGTCGTGGCGCCGGGCGCGTCGCTGGACACCGGCGAACCCCTGTGGCCCGCCGCGCCGTTCACCTCCGTGCTGGTCGCGGAGGCGGGCGGCCTGGTCGAGGACCTGGAACTGGACGCGCCGATGGACCCCGTGCGGTTCCTGCCGCTGCTGCCGATGACGCCCAACGAGGCGGCGTGGAAGCGGGTGCACGGCGCGCAGGCGCTCCAGGAGCGGTGGCTGGCGGCGGGTACGGACCTGCGCGATCCGCTGCGCGGGCCGGTGGACCTCGGCTGACGCGGGTCAGTCGGCCGCGAGGGCGGGCAGCGGCCGGGCCGCCCGGTGCTCCTCGGCCTCATGGGTGAGCGAGCGCCGGCGCGCCCACACGATGCCCGCGCCGATCGCGGCCGCGACGCCCGCCACCACGAACGGCATGTGGACGTCGCTCCACTCCTCGATCCTCGGGGCGAGCCAGGGCGCGGCCGCCGCGGCGAACCAGCGCACGAAGTTGTATCCGGCGCTGGCCACCGGGCGCGGGGCGTCCGACACGCCGAGGGCGAGTTCGGTGAAGACGGTGTTGTTCACGCCGATGAAGGCGCCGGACAGGACCGTGCAGACGATCGCGGTGGTGTGGTCCCCGTACCCGAGGACGACGACGTCGGCGGCGAGCAGGAGCAGGGAGCCCCCGAGCACCTTCAGGGAGCCGAACCGCTCCTGGAGGCGTGGGGCGACCAGCACGGAGAAGACCGCGAGCAGGACGCCCCAGGCGAAGAACACCGCGCCGGACTTGTAGGGCGTCATGTTCAGCACGAACGGGGTGAAGGCGAGCACCGTGAAGAAGGCGTAGTTGTAGAAGAACGCCGAGGCGGCGGCGGACGCCAGCCCGCCGTGGCCGAGCGCCCGGAGCGGGTCGAGCAGCGACGTCCTGCGGGCGGGCCTCGGCTGTTCCCGCAGGAACGCGGCTATGCACAGGAACCCCACCGCCATCAGCGCGGCCGTGCCGAAGAAGGGGTAGCGCCAGCTGGCGTCGCCCAGGACGGCCCCCACCAGGGGCCCGCAGGCCATGCCGAGGCCGAGGGCCGACTCGTAGAGCAGGATCGCCGCCGCGTTGCCACCCGCCGCGGCGCCGACGATCACGGCGAGCGAGGTGGACACGAACAGCGCGTTGCCGAGCCCCCATCCGGCCCGGAAGCCGACCAGCTCGCCGACCGACCCCGACGTACCGGAGAGGGCGGCGAAGACGATCACCAGTGCCAGTCCGGCGAGGAGCGTCCCGCGGCCGCCGATGCGGCTGGAGACGAAGCCGGTGAGCAGCATCGCCACGGCGGTGATGAGGAAGTACGAGGTGAACAGCAGCGACACCTCGCTGGGTGTGGCCCGCAGGCCCTGGGCGATGGACGGCAGGATCGGGTCCACCAGGCCGATGCCCATGAAGGCGACGACGGACGCGCCGGCGGTCGCCCAGACGGCCTTCGGCTGCCGCAGGATGCTGCCGGCCCCTTCGTCGAACGGGTCCTTCTCTCGCATGTCCGCTCCCTCCGGGCGACCGTGCGCCCACAGTTGGCTGCTCTATACACATAATAAGTTAGGGACCCTAATGGATGCAACGTACATTCATATGCCGGTGGGGCGGGCGGCACACCGGAGGGGTGATCGTCCTTGACGGGGCGACGGCCGGGGAGGACCGTTGAACCCTATGAGGGGCGAACCCAGTTGCCCGAAGTGCGGAGGCCGGGTCCGGGCGCCCGGTCTCTTTTCCGACTCCTGGCAGTGCGACGTGCACGGCGCCGTGCATCCGCTGCAGCCCGTGATACCGCCCAGCGTCGAGGCGCTCGGCGTCGTCACGCACCGGGCGCAGGTGCCCGTCTGGATGCCGTGGCCGCTGCCGGTCGGCTGGCTCTTCACCGGCGTCGCCTACGCGGGTGACGACCGCAGCGGCGGCCGCGCCACCGTCGTCGCCTGCTCGGGACCCGCCCCGCTCGGCGGCGTCGGCGAACTGCTCCTGGTCGCCGAGGAGCCCGGCATCGGCCTGGGCGCGCGGTACGCCGGGCTCGACGGCCCCGACCCGGGCCCCCACATGTGCACCGGCACCCGGCCGCAGGCCAAGGTCCTCGCGGCCGGCCGCCCCACCCCGCTCTGGCACGTCAGCGACGCGCCCGACGACCGCGCCGTCTTCGCCGGCGAGGCGCGGGGCCTGTGGCTGTGGGCCGTCGTGTGGCCCGAGAAGTCCGGGCTGCTGATGTACGACGAGCTCGTCCTGACGGACCTGCGCGAGGCGGGCTCGGAGGTGGAACTGCTGCCGTGCGGCGCGCTGAGCCCCAGACTGCTGGACTGACGGGCGGGACCCCGGGCGGAACGCCGGTATCCTCTTAGGCGTCCCCCGTCCGTCCCGAGCCCCGGAGTCCGCGTCGTGCGCATCGACCTGCACACCCACTCCACGGCCTCCGACGGCACGGACACCCCCGCCGAGCTCGTGCGCGCCGCCGCCGATGCCGGGCTCGACGTCGTCGCGCTGACCGACCACGACTCCACCCGCGGCCACGCCGAGGCGGTGGCCGCACTCGCCGACCTCGACCGGGACCTCACCCTGGTCACCGGCGCCGAACTCTCGTGCCGGATCGACGGCGTCGGCATGCACATGCTCGCGTATCTCTTCGACCCCGACGAGCCCGAGCTGGCCCGCGAGCGCGAGCTGGTGCGCGACGACCGCGTCCCGCGCGCCCAGGGCATGGTCGCCAAACTGCGGGAACTCGGCGTGGACGTCACCTGGGAGCGGGTCGCCGCCATCGCCGGCGACGGTTCCGTCGGCCGGCCGCACATCGCCGAGGCGCTCGTCGAACTGGGCGTCGTACCCACCGTCTCCGACGCCTTCACGCCCCAGTGGCTCGCCGACGGCGGCCGGGCCTACGTCGAGAAGCACGAGCTCGACCCGTTCACCGCCATCCGGCTCGTCAAGGCGGCCGGCGGCGTGACCGTCTTCGCCCACCCCGGCGCCGCCAAGCGCGGCCGCACGGTGCCGGAGCCGGTCATCGCCGAGCTGGCCGCGTACGGCCTCGACGGCATCGAGGTCGACCACATGGACCACGACGGGCCGACGCGCGCCCGCCTGCGCGGGCTCGCCGCCGAACTGGGCCTGCTGACCACCGGGTCCAGCGACTACCACGGCACCCGCAAGACCTGCCGCCTCGGCGACTTCACCACCGACCCCGAGATCTACGGGGAGATCACGCGCCGTGCCACCGGCGCGTTCCCGGTGCCGGGCACCGGCGGACGGCGGGCGTAACCCCCGCATCCCGGCACTTCCTCTGTACGACCCTCTCCCCGCAAGGCCTCACTGTGTTCGACGTCGCCGTCTTCGGCTCCCTGTTCCTCACCCTTTTCGTCATCATGGATCCCCCCGGGATCACCCCGATCTTCCTCGCCCTGACCTCCGGCCGCGCCACCAAGGTCCAGCGCCGGATGGCCTGGCAGGCCGTCGCCGTCGCCTTCGGCGTGATCACCGTCTTCGGCATCCTGGGCCAGCAGATCCTGGCCTACCTGCACGTCTCCGTACCCGCCCTGATGATCGCCGGCGGACTGCTCCTGCTGCTCATCGCACTCGACCTGCTGACCGGCAAGACCGACGAGCCCCAGCAGACCAAGGACGTCAACGTCGCCCTCGTCCCGCTGGGCATGCCGCTGCTGGCCGGTCCCGGCGCCATCGTGTCCGTGATCCTCGCCGTGCAGCACGCCGACGGGGTGAGCGGCCAGGTGTCCGTCTGGGCGGCGATCGTCGCCATGCACGTCGTGCTGTGGCTGACCATGCGCTACTCGCTGCTGATCATCCGGGTCATCAAGGACGGCGGCGTGGTGCTGGTGACCCGGCTCGCCGGAATGATGCTGTCGGCGATCGCCGTGCAGCAGATCATCAACGGGGTCACCCAGGTCATCCGGGGGGCCTGAGACGGCACCGCGCCCCCGTACGGATTCCGCCACCCACGGGGTGGCCGGAGTCCGCGCGGGGGCGCGGTGGCGGGTGTCGCGCCGGTTACGAGGCCGTGGTCGCGGCCGGGCGGATCCAGATGCGCTGGCCGATCGAAGCGGCCTGCTGCACGATTCCGTTGACGGAGGCGGCGTCCACGACGGTGCTGTCCACGGGCGTGCCGTCGACGTCGTCGAGTCGCAGAATCTCGAAGCGCATGGGCTTCTCCCTTCGTCCTGAGTTGATCCTCCGGTAGGAGAACTGTGTTCGGTACTAGTCCTGCCAACGACTTGTAGGGGGCAAACATTCCCTACGCTAAAGAAAATTTTCGGACTGCTAAGTAATGACCGGCCGGTGTTGGCGGGCACCCGCGCGGCGGCGGACAATGGCCCCCGTATGAACCACGACCCGGACACCCCCAGCCCCACCGATCTCGGCATCCGCCTGGAGCGCACCAATGAGCTCCTGGAGCGGATGCTGGCCGAGGTGGCCAAGACTCCCTCGACACACGCCATCTTCGTCGACGCCGGTTACGTCCATGCTGCGGCCGGGTTGCTTGTGGCGGGCACCGAGGACCGCCGCTCCTTCGACCTGGACGCGGAGGGGCTCATCGAGGCCTTCATCGACAAGGCCCGCACGATCTTCGCGGACAGCCGCCTGCTGCGCGTCTACTGGTACGACGGCGCCCGGCGCCGCATCCACACCTCCGAACAGCAGGCCATCGCCGAACTGCCCGACGTCAAGGTCCGGCTCGGCAACCTCAACGCCAACAACCAGCAGAAGGGCGTCGACTCCCTGATCCGTTCGGACCTGGAGTCGCTGGCCCGCCACCGCGCCATCAGCGACGCCGCGCTGGTCGGCGGCGACGAGGACCTCGTCCCGGCGGTCGAGGCGGCCCAGGGCTACGGCGCCCGCGTCCACCTCTGGGGCATCGAGGCGGCCGAGGGCCGCAACCAGGCCGAGCCGCTGCTCTGGGAAGTCGACAGCACCCGCACCTTCGACCTCGACTTCTGCCGCCCCTACGTCACACGGCGGCCGGTGACGACGTACGAGAGCGAGGGCGAGCCTCCGCCGTCACGCGACGAGGTGCGCCTCCTGGGCGCGCACATCGCCGCGACCTGGCTGGGCGAGCGGGGCTCAGAGGCGCTGGCCGAGCTGCTGCCCGGCCACCCCTACCTGCCCGGCCCGGTCGATCAGGACCTGCTCGTCGAGGCGGAACGGCGACTGGGCCGGTCCCTGCGCGGGCACGCCGTGCTGCGGCGGTCGCTGCGGGACGGTTTCTGGCAACAACTTCAGTCGCGGCTCTGACGGTCCCGGCCGTCGCCGTGCCGGTCGTCCTCGGGACGGTGCGGATGCCGGTCCCAGAACCCCGCCACGGCCGTCGCGGTCTCCACCGGCCGGTCGGTGTTCGGCGAGTGCTCGGCGCCCTCGATACGCGTCCGGTGGGCGCCCAGCCGGTCCGCCATCGCGTCGAGGAGCGGCACCGGCCAGGTGTCGTCCCGGACGCCCGAGAGGACGTGCACGGGCAGGCGCGGCCGTACCGCGGCCAGCTCGTCGACCCGGTCCGGCTCGGTGGTCAGCCGGCGACCGGTCGCCAGGAGCTGCGCGGGGTTGTGCAGCAGCCAGCGGCGGCGGAGGTCCTCGCGGTGGCTGCCCGCATCGTCGGCGTCCTCCGGCGGGTCGAGGGCGCGCATGGCCTCCCACACCTCATCCATGGTCATCACCGCCAGCGCGTCGCTCAGCAGCTTGATCTTCTGCTGCTGGGCCGGTTCGACCTGCGCAGGACCCGACGACATCAGCGTGAGCGTGGTGAACGGCGCCGCGTCGAGCAGGACGGCCGCACGGGCGATCTGCCCGCCGAGGGAATGCCCGAGCAGGTGGATCCCGGCCCCGCCGAGGGCCGCCGCCTGGGCCAGTACGTCACACGCCAGCTCCTCCTGCGCGTACGCCTGCTGGTCGGCGGGGCCCGGCGTCTCGTACTGCCCGCGACCGTCCACGGCCACGGCACGGTAACCGGCGTCGGCGAGCGGCCGGAGCATGGCGATGAAGTCCTCCTTGGACCCGGTGTACCCGGGCAGCAGGAGGGCCGTCCCCTTCGCCTCCGTACCGTCGGCGGGCGCCGCGTCCAGGACGGCGAAGTCACCGCGTGACGTGCGGAGGGCGCGGGCACGGGCGCAGGGGGGCGGGGTGAAGGTGGGCGGACGGCTCATGGCACGAGGCTAGCGGGGACCGGGCGGCGACGTGGACATGGCGACGGCCCCGCCCCGGGAAGGGGCGGGGCCGTCACTCGTGTGCCGGTGGGCCGTCGTCAGCTCTCGGGCTGGGCGGCGACCGCCTTGGTCGCCCGGCGCCGGCGCGGCTTGGCTTCCGCGACCGGTTCGGTCGCCGTCTCCGTGGCCTCGACGGCCGGTTCGGCGGCCTTGCGGGTGCGGGTGCGGCGGGGCTTGGTCTCGGTGACCGGTTCGGTCACCGTCTCCGTGGCCTCGACGGCCGGTTCGGCGGCCTTGCGGGTGCGGGTGCGGCGGGGCTTGGTCTCGGTGACCGGTTCGGTCACCGTCTCCGTGGC
>NZ_JBWKJV010000042.1:26287-33796 GCF_056432045.1 Streptomyces sp. NPDC045701
GGCCTCGACGGCCGGTTCGGCGGCCTTGCGGGTACGGGTCCGGCGCGGCTTGGTCTCGGTGACCGGTTCGGTCACCGTCTCCGTGGCCTCGACGGCCGGTTCGGCGGCCTTGCGGGTACGCGTACGGCGCGGCTTGGTCTCCGCGACCGGTTCGGTGGCCGTGGCGGTGGCCTCGACGACCTCAGCGGCCGGTTCGGCGGCCTTGCGGGTACGCGTACGGCGGGGCTTGGCGGGCTCCTCAGCGACCGGCTCGGCGGGCGTGACCGGCGCGGTGGCCACGGCCTCCGTCACCGCCGGGGCGCCCGCACGGGTCCTGGTCCGCCTCCGGCGCGGGGTGCGGGGCTCCGGGGCCTCGTCCGCCACGGGGGTGACCGTCTCGGTCGGCGTCGCCGCGTCCTCGGCCCCGAGGGGGGCGCCGCTCCGCGTACGACGGCGCTGACGCGGCGTACGCTCCGGGCGCTCCTCCGCACGCTCCGAGCGCTCCGCACGCTCCGGGCGGTCCGAGCGCTCCGGGCGGTCCGAGCGCCGGCCGCGCGCACCGCGGCCGCCCGTCTCGCCGAGGTCCTCGACCTCTTCCGCGCCCAGACCGGCACGGGTGCGCTCGGCACGCGGCAGGATGCCCTTCGTGCCCTCGGGGATGTCCATGTCCGCGTACAGGTGCGGGGACGTCGAGTACGTCTCGACCGGGTCGTTGAAGTCCAGCCCCAGCGCCTTGTTGATCAGCTGCCAGCGCGGGATGTCGTCCCAGTCGACCAGCGTGACGGCGATGCCCTTCTTGCCCGCGCGGCCGGTGCGGCCCACGCGGTGGAGGAAGGTCTTCTCGTCCTCGGGCGACTGGTAGTTGATCACGTGCGTGACACCGTCGACGTCGATGCCCCGTGCCGCGACGTCGGTGCAGACGAGCACGTCCACCTTGCCGTTGCGGAAGGCGCGCAGCGCCTGCTCGCGGGCGCCCTGGCCGAGGTCGCCGTGGACCGCGCCGGAGGCGAAGCCCCGCCGTTCGAGCTGCTCGGCGATGTCGGCCGCCGTCCGCTTCGTACGGCAGAAGATCATCGCGAGCCCGCGGCCGTTGGCCTGGAGGATGCGCGAGACCATCTCGGGCTTGTCCATGGAGTGCGCGCGGTACACGTACTGCTTGGTGTTCGCGACCGTCGCCCCCGCGTCGTCCGGGGAGGTGGCGCTGATGTGCGTCGGCTGCGACATGTAGCGGCGGGCCAGGCCGATGACCGCGCCCGGCATGGTCGCCGAGAACAGCATGGTCTGGCGCTTCGCCGGAAGCATGTTGATGATCTTCTCGACGTCGGGCAGGAAGCCCAGGTCGAGCATCTCGTCGGCCTCGTCGAGGACGAGGGCCTTGACCTTGGACAGGTCCAGCTTGCGCTGGCCGGCCAGGTCGAGGAGGCGGCCCGGGGTGCCGACGATCACGTCGACGCCCTTCTTCAGGGCCTCGACCTGCGGCTCGTACGCCCGGCCGCCGTAGATCGCGAGGACGCGCACGTTACGGACCTTGCCGGCGGTGAGCAGGTCGTTCGTGACCTGGGTGCACAGCTCCCGGGTCGGGACGACCACCAGCGCCTGCGGCGCGTCGGTCAGCTGCCCGGGCGTGGCCCGGCCCGCCTCGACGTCCGCGGGGACGGTGACGCGCTCCAGCAGCGGCAGACCGAAGCCGAGGGTCTTGCCCGTGCCGGTCTTGGCCTGGCCGATGACGTCGCTGCCGGAAAGCGCGACCGGGAGGGTCATCTCCTGGATGGGGAAGGGGGACGTGATGCCGACGGCTTCGAGCGCCTCGGCCGTCTCGGGAAGGATCCCGAGCTCTCGGAAAGTCGTAGTCAGGGTGCTGCCTCTTCTGTGAGACGCGGCATGAGGCGAACGCTGGGGGTCTTACCGTGCCGGTGACTGCGGCCGCAGTCCGGCAGGAACACAGCCGGGTGGCACGGGACCACTGCCGTCGCTCGAGCGTCATACCGCTGAGGGGCCCCTCATGTGCGGCTCATGCGCACGGAGGGCTGTCGGGTCGGAGCCGATCGGGCCACCGACCGGGCATCCTCATTCATGAGATGGCCCGCCGAGTACGTACGAACATGACTGCATACTCAGCAGGCGCAATACCACTGTACCCCGGATCGGCGCAGGTGTGTTGGGCCAATTCACAAGGAGGGGGAGGTCACAGTGGATGACCAGGGCCTTCAGGCGTGCGGCGGGCGGGCTATTGTGCGCTCCATGGAGACGCCTGACAACGCCGCTGCTTCCACCGCCGCCGACGAACCGACCGGAATCGCCGCCCAGGACTGGGCCGGTGCCTCCGCCGAGCCGCAGTACCGTGCCGCCGTCGTGGACCTGCTCGGCGCGCTGGCCTACGGGGAGCTGGCGGCCTTCGAGCGGCTGGCCGAGGACGCGAAGCTGGCGCCGACGCTCGCCGACAAGGCGGAGCTGGCGAAGATGGCGTCGGCCGAGTTCCACCACTTCGAGCGGCTGCGGGACCGGCTGGCGGCGATCGACGCGGAGCCGACTGCCGCGATGGAGCCCTTCGCCAAGGCGCTGGACGACTTCCACCGCCAGACCGCGCCGTCCGACTGGCTGGAGGGCCTGGTCAAGGCCTACGTGGGCGACTCGATCGCCAGTGACTTCTACCGGGAGGTCGCCGTCCGGCTGGATTCCGACACCCGGGCGCTGGTGCTGGCGGTGCTGGACGACACCGGACACGGGAACTTCGCCGTCGAGAAGGTACGGGCGGCCATCGAGGCCGACCCGCGGGTGGGCGGCCGTCTCGCGCTGTGGGCGCGCCGGCTGATGGGCGAGGCCCTCTCGCAGGCCCAGCGGGTGGTCGCCGAGCGGGACGCGCTGTCGACGATGCTCGTGGGCGGCGTCGCGGACGGGTTCGACCTGGCGGCGGTGGGCGAGATGTTCTCCCGCATCACCAAGGCGCACACCAGGCGCATGGCCGCGCTGGGGCTGGCCGCCTGACCGGGCGCCGCCCCGTCGGGCCCCGTTCCACGGCGCCAGTCGAGGGCGTCGGATCCGGGGCCGGGCCCCGGGGGTGCACCGCGCGTCAGGTCTGGGTCGCCGCCGGGCGGCGCAGGCGGCGGGCCGGGCGCAGGAGCAGCGAGAGTACGACCGCCGCGACCGCGACCGCGCCCAGCACGGTTCCCAGCGCGTGGTCCGGCCCGAGCGCCGCGTGGGTGATCAGCGCCCCGAAGAGCGAGCCGAGCACACCCGTTCCGAGGACCGCGCGGCGCGACGGGAGTCGGTCGCCGAGTCGGTGGGCGGCCGCCCAGGACAGTGCGAATCCCAGCACGACGGCGCCGACAGCTTCCCAGAACAAGCGGATCACCTCGCGGAGGGCGGGGGCGGGCAAAACGGTCACAGGCCGTACTACCCGATGCGTGTGAAACGCAATCCTCCTCGTGGGACACGGGAAAGGCCCGGCGGGTCAACCCGCCGGGCCCTTCCTCGTACTCCGTAGTGCTCAGAGCGCTCCGAAGCCCACCCGCGGCTTCGCCGGCTCGCCGATCTCCACGTAGGCGATGCGGTCGGTCGGCACCAGGACCTTGCGGCCCTTGTCGTCCGTCAGGCTGAGCAGCTGCGTCGTGCCGGCCAGGGCGTCGGACACCGCGCGCTCCACCTCCTCGGCGGACAGACCGCTCTCCAGAACGATCTCCCGGGGCGCGTGCTGCACGCCGATCTTGACCTCCACGGCTATGTCCCTCCGA
This sequence comes from Streptomyces sp. NPDC045701, assembly GCF_056432045.1. Classification (NCBI taxonomy): domain Bacteria; kingdom Bacillati; phylum Actinomycetota; class Actinomycetes; order Kitasatosporales; family Streptomycetaceae; genus Streptomyces; species Streptomyces sp. NPDC045701. The sequence goes on from NZ_JBWKJV010000042.1 coordinate 29,998, forward strand.
ACGGTCAGCGTTGCGCGGTCAGCCGCGCCGTACGCTGCACACATTAGCCCGGAGAGCCGACACCGATCATCAGTGGGATTCGGAGCCGTGCAGCGGGAACCCGGCGATACCCCGCCAGGCCAGCGACGTCAGCAGCTGGACCGCCGTGTCGCGCGGGATCGGCGACGCGCTGGACAGCCAGTACCGCGCCACCACCTGGGACACACCGCCCAGGCCCACGGCGAGCAGCATCGACTCGTCCTTGGACAGCCCCGTGTCCTCGGCGATGACGTCCGAGATCGCCTCGGCGCACTGCAACGAGACCCGCTCGACGCGCTCGCGCACCGCCGGCTCGTTGGTCAGGTCCGACTCGAAGACGAGGCGGAAGGCGCCGCCCTCGTCCTCCACGTACGCGAAGTAGGCGTCCATGGTGGCCGCCACGCGCAGTTTGTTGTCCGTGGTGGAGGCGAGCGCGGTCCGCACGGCCTGGAGCAGCGACTCGCAGTGCTGGTCGAGCAGTGCCAGGTAGAGGTCCAGTTTCCCGGGGAAGTGCTGGTACAGCACGGGCTTGCTGACGCCCGCGCGCTCCGCGATGTCGTCCATCGCGGCCGCGTGGTACCCCTGTGCGACAAACACTTCCTGGGCGGCGCCCAGGAGCTGGTTGCGTCGGGCTCGGCGCGGCAGGCGCGTGCCCCGCGGGCGCGCCGCCTCTGTCTGCTCGATGGCTGTCACGCCGCCTCCCAAAATCGATCGTTGCGCGCTCTGCGCCGCGCCGCCATCGTACTTTTGGGTAACCCGGCTGTGCGCGCTGCGAGCGCAGAATTTCACGTACCGGACCGCCCGGACAGCCGGAGATTCAACGTTAAACCGACTAAATCACCGGTAGTCGTCCTCGTCCAGCGTCACCACACGGGTCTGTTCCGCCGCGTCGGCCTCGTTCGCGACGGCCGGATCGACGCGGGTCAGCGGTTCGTCGGTGCGCTCCTGTACATCCCGGTGCTGCTCGGCGGCGTCGGCCTCCGGCGTCTCGTCGTCCAGCGGGACGGTCGCCCCGCCGTTCTCGTCGGGTTCGAAGGTCTCCGGGTCGGTCGGGTCGACGGTCATGGGCTCCCTTTCACTGGGCGGATCCACATCGGCGTGCGGGGGCCTGGGCGACATGCCCTCACGTACGAGCCTAGGAGGTACCCCCTTCCGGCGCTATGCGATCTGTGACGGCGAACACATCTGAGGGCATGTGATCGTCTCGTAACATTGGCGCATGTCTTCGACCGAGCTGCCGGAAGCCGTCGCCGCCACCGCGGCGGGGCCGCGGGTGGGCGCCGTCCGGGTCGCGGAGGGGGAGCGGCTGCGCTCCGTGACGCTGCCCGGACTGACGCTGAACGTGCGTCACCGGCCGTCGGACCGTACCGGGCTGCCGCCCGCTCTGTACGTGCACGGGCTGGGGGGCTCCTCCCAGAACTGGTCCGCCCTGATGCCGCTGCTCGAGGACGTCGTGGACGGCGAGGCGGTCGACCTCCCCGGCTTCGGTGACTCCCCGCCGCCCGACGACGGCGACTACTCCCTGACGGCGCACGCCCGCGCGGTCATCCGGCTGCTGGACGCCGGTGGGCGCGGGCCCGTCCACCTGATCGGGAACTCGCTGGGCGGGGCCGTGGCCACCCGCGTCGCGGCGGTCCGGCCCGACCTGGTCCGGACGCTGACGCTGATCTCGCCCGCGCTGCCGGAGCTGCGGGCCCAGCGGGGCGCCTGGCCGACGGCGCTGCTCGCGCTGCCCGGCGTCGCGTCCCTGTTCACCCGCGTCACCCGGGACTGGACGGCGGAGCAGCGGGTGCGCGGTGTCCTCGCGCTCTGCTACGGCGACCCCGGGCGGGTCACCGACGAGGGCCTGCGCAACGCGGTGGAGGAGATGGAGCGGCGCCTGAGCCTGCCGTACTTCTGGGACGCCATGGCCCGCTCGGCGCGGGGCATAGTCGACGCCTACACCCTGGGCGGTCAGCACGGGCTGTGGCGGCAGGCCGAGCGGGTGCTGGCGCCGACGCTCCTGGTGTACGGGGGGCGGGACCGGCTCATATCGTTCCGTATGGCGCGCAAGGCGGCGGCCGCCTTCCGCGACTCGCGGCTGCTGACGCTTCCGGACGCCGGGCACGTCGCGATGATGGAGTACCCGGAGACGGTCGCCCAGGCCGTACGGGAGCTGATCGGCGACGGCCGGGGTGGCGGCGACCGCCCCGACCGCCCCGACGGCGCCGCCGGCATCGACGACAACGACGGGAGCTGATCCGGGGCGTGGGACGACATAGCCGCAAAGGCCCCGTACCTCAGGGCTCCGAACAGGCAGCGCAGCCCACCGCCGCGGTACGCGAGGGGGAGCGTCCCGGTACCGGGCGCCGGCGCAGGACCGCCGCGGCGCCCGCGGAACCGCACCCCTCCCACCACCGTCACGCTGCCCCGCCGCCCCAGGCCGGGGCGCAGCAGCAGGTGCGCGGCGGCCACCCCGAGCAGCCCGAGCCGGGCGCCGTGCGGGCCGAGGCGGGCCGAGGCGGCGGCCGGCGCGGCGTACCGGCCGCACCGGGCCGCCCCGCGGACCGGGGTCCTGCGGGCGAGGGCGGTCAGGATTCCTCGGGCGGCCGGGGTCCCTCCGGTCCGGGCGGGCGCTTCGGCGGTCCGGCCACCGGGGTGGGCGCGGGCGCCCGGATACCCGGTCCGCGGCGCGAGTTCGTCGAGGCGTTCGACGGCGCCTCGCGCGGGACGCCGCCCGGCGGGCCCGAGCAGCCCCCGCTCGACGCCGGCGACCCCAAGGGCCGTCCGGGCGCGGCGGGCAAGGGGCGTACGGTCACCGGCATCGCGGCGGCCGCCGTCACCACCGTCCTCGCCGTGGTCGTGGCCGGGCAGGTCACCGGTGCGGGGGCGCAGGACTCCGCCGCCCGCCCGCCGGGCGGCGCCGCCGGCCGCGCCCAGGCCGAGGGCGGCGACGCCCGGTTCGGCCGCTCCGCCCGTTCCGACGAGCGTCCCGCCCCGCCGCCGCCCGCGCGCCGGGCCGCCCCGGTGACGTACGAGCAGCTGATGGCGAAGCCCTTCCCGCTCGACCCGAAGTTCAGGGGACCCGGCGAGTTCGAGGCCGTGCCGGGCACCGACCGGGCGCCCGGCAAGGGGCGCAAGGTGCGTTACCGGATCGACGTCGAGAAGGGGCTCGGGCTGGACGCCGGGCTGTTCGCGCGCGCGGTCCAGCAGACCCTGAACGACGACCGCAGCTGGGCGCACGGCGGTGCCATGACCTTCGAGCGCGTGTCCAGCGGCGAGGCCGAGTTCGTGGTCACCCTGGCGAGCCCGGTGACCACCGGGGTCTGGTGCGCCAAGTCCGGGCTCGACACCACCGTGGACAACGTCTCGTGCGACTCCGCCGCCACCGAGCGCGTGATGATCAACGCCTACCGCTGGGCGCAGGGCTCGGCGACGTACGGCGTCAAGGCCATGCACACGTACCGGCAGATGCTGATCAACCACGAGGTCGGGCACCGGCTGGGGCACAACCACGTGAACTGCCGTACCCCGGGCGCCCTGGCGCCGGTGATGCAGCAGCAGACCAAGTCCCTGGAGGTCGAGGGCATCAAGTGCCGCCCGAACCCCTGGGTCTTCCCGAACGGCTGACCGGGTAAATCCGCCAGTAGCGCGTCGAAACGCGACGGGTGCAGGAAAGTTACGAGCATTCACCCCTTCCAGTGGCGGGGGGGGGGAAAAACCCCCCCCCCCCCCCCCCCCCCCCCCCCCCCCCCCCCCCCCCCCCCCCCCCCCCCCCCCACCGCCCCCCCCAAAAAAGAAC
>NZ_JBWKJV010000043.1:0-31511 GCF_056432045.1 Streptomyces sp. NPDC045701
ACGCACCCACCAGCCACCAGCGGCGGGCCCGCCGCCGGACCCGCACGGTCACGGCCCGGTCCTGGAGGAAGTCCGCCCGCGCCGCCCTCGTCGCCGGCTGATGGCGCGGGCGGTGATGTGCCGGGTGCCGTACACGGCGCACGCGCTGCCGATGAGGACGCTGGCGCATGCTGCCCAGGCCGGTGAGGAGCCGGTCTGTGGTGGCGGGGGTCATCGGAGGGGCCAGTTCGCGGCGAGCTGCCGCAGCCCGGCTCGTCGAACGGCGGGGTGAAGCGGCCGGCGTCGACCGCGTTGAGGTAGCCGCCGCTCGGTGCGCACAGCAGGGGCCGGGTGCCGGACGCGGTGGTGACGCACTCGTACGCCTCGGTCGTCCCGGCGTCGTCCTTGTCGACGTTGGGGTGGGCGAGGCCGGCGACGTGCCCCAGCTCGTGCGAGACGGCGTTGGCACGGTAGGCGCCGTTCTTCACCGGGTCGGTGGCGAACCACGTCGGGGTGCTCCAGTACATGGAGTCGATGAGGACGTGGCCGCCCCACGCGGAGTGGTCGTCGGTCTGGTAGCAGCTCTTGGCCTGGGAGAGGCCGGGGGTGCCGAGGGGCTGGGGGGTGTAGTGGACGACGATGCGGTGCCGCGGGGGCACTGGTCGTCCGGGGTGGTGTCGACGTTGGTGGTGACGGTGAAGCGGATGCCGGTGACGGTGGTGAGCTGCGCGGCGGGTTTGGTGAGGTAGGGGGTGAGCATGGTGCGGGCGGTCGTGTCGGCGAACACGATCGTGTAGGGGCCGGGGTTGAGGTTGTGGATGCCGCGTTCGGTGAGGATGCGCCAGCCGCGGCCTTCGTAGACGGGGCTGGTGGCGGCGGCGCTTGTCCGCGGGCGCGGCGAGGAGTGCGGCGAGCGCGAGGAGCGCGGCGGTGAGGATGGTGGCGGGGGTGTATGCGGCGGGCGGGAAATGGCATACACCCCATGCTGGGCACGAAACCGGCGGGTGTTGCCCCCGCTCAAGGCTGGGGGTGTCGCCTGGCGGTGGCATCGGCTTCGTGATGGGCACCGCCAGGCACTCTCAAGGGTGTCATAGGCCTCTGACAAGCACTCCGGCACCTGAGAAGGGTGGTGGACCGGCTACGGAGTGTCGGGCATGTGGGTAGCCAGATGCTCGCAGTACATGGCGACAGCTAGACCGATCTGCTGTCTCCATATGTCTGGGTCGTGTGGACGTTCAGCGGCTTCCCATTCTTCACCGAGGGCTCGGAGGGTGTTCCAGTAGGCGCGGCACGAGGGGCAGGCGCTGGTGCTCTCCACCCAATCCCAGGAGGTCACCGCTAAGTTCTCCCGGTCGTGCGGGGCGGTTGGTGGCAGGGACAGATGCATTGCTGGCCGGTGAACTTGTTGTTCCGTCGGCATCGTGTGTGTAGCTGTCCGGCGTGCTGATACAGCTGCGCTTGTTCGTACTGGTGTACCTGGCCGGCGCGTTCGCATTCCTGGGCTGTCTGGCAGGCAGTGGATAGGTAATCCGGCGTGATGATGAGTTGCAGGATGTCGTCAGGTAACTGTTCGCCTATGGATCCGGGCCTATTTGTCATGGCTTGTTCTCTCTGTTGGTGTTCGATGGTTGGGCGCCTTGCAGGTCGGCCAGCTTCCGCTGGGCCTGGGCCAGCTTGGCCAGATACTCGCCGGCGAGCTCCCTCCAGTCCGGCAAGGCACCGTAGCGTTGCCGGTCCCTACCTGTGGTGAGGATGTCCCACCCGGACCCTCGTCAAGGCCGGCCACATCCATCGCCAGCCCAAAACGGCCCCGGCGACGTACGCGGCTGCTACGGCTCGGCCCCGCCCCTCTCGGCGCCCCGGACGCGGGGGAGGAGACCCGCCCGTCCCAGCACCCCCCGCACCCTGAAGGTCACCGCCCGTCTCCCCGACGGGCGGCTCCTCATCGCCCACCTCGACCCCCGCCAGCCCGAAAAGCACAGCCCCCTCCGCCGCGCCCTCCACGCCGCCGGCGTCCCCCTCACCCGCCGCGAACAGTAACCAGCGCCCCAAGCGACCGAAGACCCGAAGCGAGCAAACCAAGAGCAGGGGGATAGCGGCCCGGACAACCGGCCCCCCGTACGCCAACATCAGAAGTGCACAGCCTGGCCGGGAGCCCGGTGTCCCCGCGCCCAACTCCCGGCCAGGCCGTCCCCCCACGAATGCCCACCCGCTTCCCGGGCACAAGCACCGCTGATCCCAGCTCGGCCGACCCACCCCCAGCCGCCGCCGAGCACACCGGCCCCGCCCCTCACCCTCGAGCGGCGGGGCCGCCCCACACCCCAAGGGCGCGCTCAGCCCACCGGCTTCCACACCCCGCACCGCTCCGACGTGAACTGGCCATCCGACTCGGGGATCGCCACCGTGATCTCCCGCGCCGACGTCGCGAAGTTGTTGTCCAGGATCTCCCCCGACTTCGACGTCCGCTCCCAGTAACAGTCCTCCATCCAACCCTTCACCCGGTACGTGCCCGGCGGGATTGTCAGCGCCTCCTCCTCGGAGGAGTAGCCGTCATCCTCAGCAGCTGGTGCCGGGTCCGGCTTCTGCGGCGCCGAGTCCGCCACCTCGTACGTGCCGTCGCCGTACCACCACTCATAGTCCCCGGCCGCGGCCTGCTTCACCACGCTCGTCCACTTCGGGCAGAATTTCGGCACCCCCGCCGCCAGTACCGCCGCGCCGTCGCCGTCCATATGCCCGGACTCGACCAGCCACTGCGGCCGCGACGCCCCGTCGATCGCGCTGACCGGCAGCGACTCGCACATGTCGTGGACGTACGCGGCCGCTGAACCCCCGTAGAGATCATCGACCACCCAGCCCTTGGCGTCCGCCAGCTTGTCGAACTCACCTTCGGGTGTCGGCGGGTACTCGGGAAGCCGCCACCAAGGTCTCCGCTTCCCTGCAGCAGCGCCTCGACAAAAACCACCTCGCGGAGATGTTCCGCATAGCCTTGGAGGGAGACCGTTGATGGACTGCGCCCAGATCGCGAACGTTGCAGCATCTGCACTGGTCACCCTGTGCGCCACCGTGTTCATACTCGTCTACCACCTCAAGATGCCGTGGCAGAAGACTGCCGTCCGCCGCTATCGGAGCCCTGTGCCTGTACACCGTCACCATCACCATCTGGCCCGACGGCATGGCCGCCCAGCTGCAGCGCTTCGGCAGGACGCTCCTTCTGCTCGTCATCGCAGGGCTGCTCCTGCAGCGCCTGCACATGGTGCTCCGCGCCCAGCACCGCGCCAACGAACCCCAGCCGCCCCACTCCACCAGCACCACCGACTAGCCCCTAACCAGGGCTGTTGTCCAATAAAAACTCACACTAAATAACTCGATCTTGCTCATCCGCAGGCTTCGCCCGGTCAAGGTGCGCCTCAGCGTTCGCGTCAGGCACCGCATCAGGATGGTCAGAGTCGCAAACCTCGCCGCGGCACGGTGCTGTCCGGCCCCAAGCCCCCGGGGCCCGGCTCCAACAGGGGACGGAGCGCCACCTGATGCCCGGCGTCAGAAGCGTCCGGGAGACTCCGGCTCCGGCAGGCATCTGATCACGTGTGCGTGCTGTGGCCGACGGCGGCCGCACAAGGCCCGCGACTGGTGCTCACGGTGCGACCACCGGTGGCGCTACTTCGGTCAGCCCGCCGGCGGCCCGCCGCTCCCCGGCCAGGGCCTGCCCCCCAAGGGCAGCGCACCCCACACCTGCCTGCAGCCGGACCCCGCGTGTGCCGGCTGCGATCTGGACCGCGCCTGGACCGCACATCAGGCGTTCAAGGACCGCTACCGCGCAAAGTGGCGGGAAGCCGCAGCCCGCAGGGATGCCGCGCTCCGCGCCACCCGGCCCCGCCTCGCCGCTCGCTCCGCCAACACCCTCCCACCCGACCCCACCCCGGACCCGGGCTCGGGGAGCATCCGGCCGACGGCGAGCTTGACGCCGCGCGGGACGGGGGACGCACCACCACGCCCCGCAGCAGCGGCGGCCGCGGGCGGGGCCGGCCCGCGGTCTTCTACACCACCCTGCAGACCCGCTACCTCACCGCCATCACCACTGGCATGCGCCTCGGCGAGGCCGCCCCCGTTGCCACTGATGGCGGCGCGGCTGATTTCGGACATTTTCCCGACGTGAGTTGCGCCACTCCCGGCTGTCCTAGTGCGGAAAAAATCTCCATGAGGCCTAGTTTTTCTCCGAAAATTTCGTTTCGCGGCGGCCATGTGTCCAAGATCAGGAAAAACAACTCTGTTTAAAAATGTACGAATCGGTATGAGTGCCTAAATTGTGACTGGTTGCTTCCCCCTGGAATTCCCGGCTCCGAAAACGCCGGATAGGAATGAGGCGCCGGTGAAACCGCCGGCGGTACCGACGCACCACACCAGGGGTTACCCATGACCAAAATCACCCGTCGCCGCGCCCTCAGCGTCGCCGCTTCCGCCGCGGGAAGCCTCGCTGCCGGGCGCGCCCTCACGGCGCCCGACAAGGCAACCGCCGCGACCGTCCGTCAGAGCACTGAACCGGAATCGTTCGACGAGGTCTACCAGGGCCGCCGCATACAGGGAGCGCCCTCCCACGCCGGCGGGGGACACGGCGGGCACGGCGGGCACGGCGGAGGCTACGCCGTGCGCATCGACGGTGAGGAACTTCATGTCATGCCGAATGCCGACGGAACCTGGATCAGCGTGATCAACCACTATGAGCCGCTCGCCACCCCCCGCGCCGTGGCGCGGGCGGCTGTCCGAGAACTTCAGGGCGCCCTGCTCGTCCCGCTAACCCTGCCCCTGGCCTGAGCACGATCCGGAGCCGCACAGCCATGACCGTACGCAAGAACCAGACCCAGCTGACCGCCACCGAGAAGCGACGCTTTACCGACGCGGTGCTGGAGCTCAAGCGCACCGGCCAGTACGACACGTTCGTCACCACGCACAACTCCTTCATCATGAGCGACACAGACACCGGTGACCGCGTCGGCCATCGCTCACCGTCCTTCCTGCCCTGGCACCGCCGCTTCCTCCTGGAGTTCGAGCGCGCCCTCCAGGCCGTCGACCCGTCCGTCGCCCTGCCGTACTGGGACTGGACCGTGGACCGCACGCCCCGCGCCTCCCTGTGGGCCCCGGACTTCCTCGGCGGCACCGGCCGCGCCCGGGACGGCCAGGTCATGGACGGCCCCTTCGCCCGCACTGGGAACCGCTGGACTGTCTCCATACGCGTCGATGGCCGCGACTTCTTGCGGCGCTCCCTGGGCGCCGGCGGCCGCCAATTGCCCACCCGGGCCGAGGTCGATGCCGTCCTCTCCATGGAGACCTACGACACGCCGCCATGGAACAGCGCTTCCGATGGTTTCCGTAACCACCTCGAGGGCTGGCGCGGCGTCAATCTCCACAACCGCGTTCACGTGTGGGTCGGCGGCCAGATGGGTACCGGCATGTCCCCTAACGACCCGGTTTTCTGGCTCCACCACGCGTTCATCGACAGGCTGTGGGCCGACTGGCAGGCCCGCCACCCGCTCTCTGCTTACCTCCCTGCCGCCGATACCCCTAACGTCGTCGATCTGAGCGACACCATGCGCCCGTGGAACGACGTCACCCCGGCCGACATGCTCGACCACACCCCCCACTACACCTACGACACCGCGTAAGCGGGTCTGAATATGCGAAGTAAAGTGACCGATCAGGCAGCCCCAGCTGTGATCGGCCGGGACTGTAAGTGGTAAGAGCGTCCACCAGCAGGTCATCGGATGTGTGGTGTGCGGGGTGGTGTGCCCACGGGAGTGGGTCCAGGCCCGGCGAGGTAGCGCCGTGACGATGACGCAGCACAGAGCGATGGAGAACTCGACTGGCCCCTGCTCCTCCCGGTGCAGCGGCGGAGTTAGCCGGAGTTGGAATTCGTCCGCTCGGCGGTCCAGCGGCCGCCGGGCCTGGATGAGGACCTTCGCTCCGCGGGGGAGCGGTCCGGGCGGCGGTGCTGCGTTCGGCCAGGTCTTCGCGGACGGGACATCTCTTGACGCAAGGTGTCCGGGGCGTGGGACCAGCATCGCCTTCATCGTGACCGTAGCCGCGGCGCGCTGTTCGACAGCCTGGTCGTGCGCGGCCTTGAGCCAGCGGATCATCTCGGCTTCGCCGTCGGCGATCTTCGGCGTGGCGGTCGCGAACCTGGCAAGCACGGCGCGGGCGGCATTCTCGGCGTCCAGGGTGTCGGACTCGCCGTTCATACGCCGCAGCCGCCGGTCCGGACGGCCGGCTTCGACCACCTTGGGGCCATTCCTGCGCAGGAACGAAGTCACAAGAAGGGTGGGGGAGCTTCCTTGGGCGGATTACCTGGCCGCATGGGCGGTCAGCCTGAAGCAGGTGACATGCCCTGGGGGCCCGGTGGGCCGGGCATTCTTGCGGCGGCTGGCTCCCTCACCCTCGGCCCGGGTCCTGCTGCTCACGGCCGGACGTCGCGGGACTTTCCTTGCGGGGCAGGAGGCATGCCCTGAAGATGCTGGAGGACGAAGTTCTCTACGTCCGATGCGTACTGGGGTTCCGTGAAGAGAAAGCCCTGCCCGAACGAACATCCGAGCGAACGAAGTACATTTCTCTGATAAGTGGTTTCTATTCCTTCCGCTATGGTCTGTATTCCCAGGGTGGAGGCAAAGTGGATTATTCCTTCCACGAGTGCGCTCTGGGATTTCGGCGGGTTCAGGTGATCGACGAAACTCTTGTCGATTTTCAGTATGTCGATAGGCAGGTCGCGCAAGTAGCTGAGGGCTGAATATCCTGTGCCGAAATCATCGATGGCTATCCGGATTCCAAGCTCCTTTAGTTCGTTCATGGCGGACAGGATGTGATTACCTGGCCGCAGCAGCAAGCTTTCGGTAAGCTCCAGAATGAGGCCGTGTCCGTCGAGGCCGCTGGAGGAAAGGCTGTTGCGTACGGTCTTGACGAACCGGGCATCCCGGAACTGGCGAGCAGATACATTGACGCTTATATGCAATGGTCGGCTGTTGGGTGCCAGGGAGTTCCATCGGGCAGTGTCACGAGTCGCCTGGCCGAGTACCCAGGCGCCCAGGTCTATGATCTGCCCGCTTTCTTCTGCGAGTGGGATGAACTGATCGGGGAGGAGTACTCCCCGGGTGGGGTGGTGCCAGCGGACCAGAGCTTCAAATCCCTCTGCCTGCCCTGTGAACAGGTTGACGATCGGCTGATATTGCACGGAGAACGAGGAACCTACTTCCGCGGCGTAGAGGCTCTCTCGCAGCTCATGCCGCTCGATCATGCGTGCCTGCTGCTGCGTCCGGTAGAAGCGGTACCGCCGTTTCCCGGAGGCTTTGGCTGCGTACAGTGCCAGATCGGCGTGGGCACACAGGTCGGCTGCGTCCTGGCTGTCGGCTGTTGTGGCGATGCCCACGCTGACCGATACGTTCAGCACACCGGCTTCCAGGCTGAATGGTTCGTTGAATGCGTCAATAACCCGTCGTACGAGCGTTTGTGCTGCAGCCGACGGTACGGGCTTCCGGGTGACCACAGCGAATTCGTCTCCGCCGATACGGGCTGCTTCGGCGGTGTGCGTGACGGTGCTGGCGAGCCGGCGTGCGACGGCGACGATGAGTGCGTCTCCGACACCGTGCCCGAGGGTATCGTTTATGATCTTGAAGTCGTCGACGTCGATGAAAAGGACACTGACCTCGTCGCCTTCTTGGCGTGGCGCCACAAGAGCCCGTTTGACCTGGTCAAGGAAGAGAGCGCGGTTTGCCAGGCCGGTCAAGGTGTCGTGGGTGGCGCGGTGGGTGAGCTGGCGTTCCAGTTTGCGCCGCTGTGTGACATCCCGGATGGTCAGGACCAGCCCGGCGACGGTGCGTTCATCACGCAGGTTGCTGCACAGTACTTCTGTTTCAATGAATTCGCCGTCGTCTCTGGCCATGCGCCATTCGCCGTGCCGTTTGCTGCGTCGTTCCCGCTGCGCGTCGGCGAGCAGAGCACGGGCTGGTAGCCGGTCCGCAGGGGGGAGCAGATCAAGAATGTGCCGTCCCACCAGCGTGGGGTAGCCCAGCGTGCTGCTGGCGGCGGCGCTGGCATAGCGGATGCGGTCGTCCGCGTCGAGGATGAGAATGACGTCGGAGGCGTCCTGTACCAGCGTGCGGAAGTACGCCTCACTGTCGCGGCGGTTGATCTCTTGGCTGAGAGTGATGCGGTCGATGGCAAGGGCAGCCTGGGCCGCCAGTGTATGGAGCGTCGTGCGGACGGAGAGGAGAGTTTCATCGTTATCCGCAGCGACGGCCAGGAAGCCGGTGGCGGGCGGGGCCATGCTTTCGTCGGCGGAGAGGGGACAAAGAAGCGCCCACCGTGTGCCACTCAGTACGCGCGCCATGCCCGGCCCGAGGTCGGCCACCCGCTGCGGCACCGAGTCGAGGTGTGCCGCTGGCTTTCCTTGGGGGGCCGGGATCCGGATGCTTTCAATAGGACTGCTGGAACAGGCAGCGGTGAATTTTCCGTTACGCATCAAGACCAGGACAGCGTTGCGCCGGGCGCTGCCGAGCAGGTTGGCCGCCGTTGTCTCACACACCGTCGCCACCTCCTCCACTGACCGGGCGTCAGCGAGGGATTCGATGCCCGCTCGCAGGATCCGCTCGCGGGCCACGGCCTGGCGGTGGGAGAGCATCATGCCGAACAGGCGCAGCAGCACCAGCCCGAACAGGAAGGCAGAGAAGACGCCGATGACTACGGCGTTTGTGCTGTTTCCCGCAGCGGCGTCAATGATCAGGACTGTGGGGGCAATCAACGACGCCAGAGTCAGCAGGCCAAGCCGGGGCGATGGTGTGGAGGCCGGCGACAGCGAGCGATCGCCGGGCCGGGTGACGGCGGTCATGGAAGAATGCAGTGCTGCTGCTCCCCACGCACAGTAGAACAGGCTCCATCCCAGATCCACGGCGGTGCCGATGCGCCATGTTCCGTTGAGCTGGATGATGCCGAACAGGACGTCCGCCGCCAGCAGGCCCAGTACTCCCAGCGCCAGCAACTGCAGCGACCGGCTGGGTTCGGTACGGGGCGCAATCAGCAGGCGTATCAGCATGGCCAGCACCAGGATGTCTCCCAGGGGGTATCCGACACTGAACATCTTCTGCGGCCACGTCAGGTCCGGACTCCGCACGTAGGGGACGATGAGATAGGTCCAGGACAACAGCGCCAGTCCCGTGGTGAGGATGAGCCCGTCAATCAGGCTGGCAGTGTCACGGTGGGCACTTCGGTGGCGTATGAAGCTCAGTACTCCAGCGGCATAGAACGGATACTGCGCGAGGTAGAAGACATCTGCCAGTGAAGGGAAGGGGTTGTCCAGGTGAAGGTACTGGTCCTGGACGACGTTGGTGACTTCTCCCAGGACGAACAGCAGGTTCCCGGCGGCCAGCAGCAGCCATCCGGCCCGGTGTGCAGGCCGGTTGATGCGGACGCCGACGAGGATGGCGAGCACACCGCTGAGCCCCATGGCGGTCCACCACACCACACGCTGGTGTGGCGGGAAGAGGTAGTAGGCCGCGGTCAGCAATGCCATCCATGCCACGAAACCCCGGATGAGATGTCGCTTCCAGACCGGTGTCATCGGCCACGCTCCGAGGGAGGAACTCAAAAACCTTTGCCGGTTCTCAGGCGCCACGGACCAAAGTGCTGCATCCTGGGGGTGTCCGCTCCTTCTGTTTCACCATTGCATGGATCACACAGTCACACCAATGCAAAGCCCAGCGGTAGAGCAGCCTCACGGGTATAGGACGCAGGCAGTCATGGGCACATCTAAGAACTCACCTGCAGTGGAGCAATCCGGACAGCATGTGATCGTCCGCAATGTAGCGGGGATGTACGCTCTGTGGCCCGCCTGGGCCCCAGTACCGGACGGGTGGGATGCTGACAGGGCCGGGCCCCTGCAGGTCTGCCGCGCCAGGCTGGCCCGCCTGGCGCAGGACACCGGATGGGTACCCACTGGCCAGCGAATCCCGCCGGCCACGGTGGACGACCGTTTCCGGGAAGCCGTGCAACGCTACCGTGACAATGTGGCTGTCATCGCCGGTGGGGAGCACCTCACCTATGGCAGGCTGGATGAGCGGGCAAGTGTCCTGGCCCGGCATATCGTGGCAGGGCAGAGGGGCGAAGCCGTCGCCGTATGTGTGCAGCGCACTACGGAATGGGTGGCCGCCCTCCTCGCGGTCTGGCGCACTGGCACTGCCGTGGCGCCTCTGGACCCGTCTGACTCACCGGCACGCCTCACCGCGGCTGTAGAGCGGCTCAAAGCCAGAGTGGTGTTAGCAGATGCACAGACCGCACACAAATTCAAGGCAGTGGACGCCCGTGTCGTGCGCCTTGATCTCCTCCATAGCCTCCCTGTCCCCTCCGGCGGCACGGACACGTTTTCTGCAGCTGGATCCCTGGCCTACATCATCCATACCTCCGGCTCCGGCGGCCGGCCCAAGGCCGTTGCAGTAGAGCACACTGCGTTGCTCACCACTATCGACGCAGTCAGACTGTTTTATGGCCTGCAGCCGGCTGACCGCACGGCGCATCTGGCCTCCCTGGGTTCCGACACTGCTCTGGAACAGCTGCTGGCTCCGCTGCTCAGCGGCGCCTGCATCGTCCTGGCTGGCCCTGCTGCCTGGGCGCCCAGCGAACTGCTCACGCACCTCCACCGCCACCGCATCACCGTCGCGGACGTCACCCCCTCGTACTGGCGCCAGCTCATCGAAACCGCCGAGCGGCACCTGGACAGGCCAACCGGGCTGCGACTGCTGATCGTGGGCGGCGAGAAGGCCACAAGCGGAGACTGCCGCCGGTGGCAAGAACTGTTTCCCGCCACCCGGCTGATCAATGCCTACGGGCTGACGGAAACGGCTATCACGTCCGTCGCGGGCGACATCCGTGCCACGGAACCTGTGGGCCGGCGCCCTGCCCCTGTGGGCCATCCCCTGCCACACGTCACGCTGCACGTCCTGGGACCCCACCTGCAGCGTGTGCCCCAGGGCCGGCCCGGCGAGGTTTTCATCGGGGGTGCCGCACTGGCAGCCGGTTACTGGGAAGACCCCGTCGGCACAGCGGAGCGCTTCCTGCCCGACCCCTACAGCCCGCAGCCGGGCAGCCGCATGTGCCGCACCGGTGACCTGGGCAGGATCCGCCCCGATGGCCAGCTGGAAATTCTCCAACGCATCGACGACCAGCTAAAGGTGCGAGGCAACCGCGTCGACCCGCAGGAAATCGAGAAGATTCTTTGCCAGGACCACGCTGTAGCCAGCGCCGCGGCTGTTATCCGTACCCACGACGGCCAGCTTGTCGCCTACTACACCCCCGCCCCCGGCACCACGGAAAGCCAGGAGACCACACAAAGACGGCTGACGACACACGCCCGCGCCTGCATGCCGCCGTGGATGCAGCCCTCGGAGGTGATCGCGCTCGCCGAACTGCCCAAGACCCCCAGCGGCCAGACTGACCGGCGCGCACTATCCCAGCAGCGCCGCCCCTCACAGACCCCTCCTGGCGGGCCTGCACCTCACCCTGGCCTGGCACGGCTGTGGAAACAGCTCCTGCGCACCGGCACGCTGCAGGCAGACGACGACTTCTTCGCCCTGGGCGGCAACTCCCTGCTCGCGATGGAAATGATCGCCAGCACACGCGCCATGTTCGGCATCGACGCCGGCCACACCGCAGCCCTCACCAGCGCCCTCTTACAGGACTCCACACTGCAGGCCTTCACCCGCCACGTTCTGCGGACAGTCACCGAACCGCCCCCCCCAACTCCGGAAAAAACAGTTGACTTCACTGCAGAATCCGTACTTGACGTGCGGATCAGTCCCCCGGCCCGCCTCTCCCAGCACCCGGCACACATTGTGCTCACTGGCGCTACAGGCTTTTGCGGCGCGCACATCCTCCACGACCTGCTGAACCACACGAGCGCCCGGATCAGCTGCCTGGTACGCAGTCCCGACCCGGCATCGGCACGCATCCGGCTGGAGGAAGCCCAGCACAAGTACCTGCTGTCCGGCGTGCCCTTCGGCGACCGCATCAATTTCGTGACCGCGAATACCGCTGAGCCCGATCTCGGACTGTCAGCGGACGTCTTCAGTGACCTTGCACAAAACACCGATGCAATCATCCACTGTGCTGCCCAGGTCAACTTCCTCTACCCGTATCAGCAGCTGCGGCCCGACAACGTCACCGCAACCCGGGAGATCATCCGCATGGCCGGCTACCGGCAGGCGGTTCCCCTCCACTACATCTCCACCACCGCCGTCCTGGCCGGCTACGGAGCTACGGGGATCCGCCACGCCCACGAGACTTCCCCGCTGGCCTACCCGGAGCAACTGGGCGTAGGTTACGTAGAAACCAAGTGGGTGAGCGAAAAACTCCTCGAGCAAGCTTCCTTCAGAGGCCTGCCAGTAACCATCCACCGAGTCACCGATGTCACCGGCGATACCCGGACCGGCCGCATGAACCACCGTACTGAACTATGCGCACTCATCCGCTTCATTGCCGACTCCGGTCTCGCCCCCGACGCCGACATCCCCCTGGACCTCATTCCGGCAAACTATCTCGCCCGTACCGTCACCGCTACTCTGGCGGCGCACCCCCCGGCACTGCGGATTCTTCACCTCACCAACCCCCGCCCGGCGCTGATCAATTCCCTGGCTGAGCGCCTGGTGGCTCGCGGACACAAAGTGACCACCGTGCCCTACCAGCAATGGATCAGGGCAATGGCCGAGTACGCTTCACGTCACCCCCAACACCCGATAGCCCCGTTCGTCTCCCTCTTCGTGCAACCCGCACCCAACGGGCAGATGACCATCGCCGACATGTACCTGCGGCATGTCTTCCCGCAGGTCACCCGCACGCGCACCGCCCCCATTCTCGCCTCCGCAGGCATCACCATCCCACCAGTGACGGCACCACTGCTCGACCACTACCTCGACGCTCTGGCTGCCGGAGGCTTCCTGCCTCCTGCTGCACGCCACAGATTATGACCCCCCCAGCCTGGGACCGTCTGTCTCTCACACAAGCTCCCCGGCAGGGGCCTGTGGCCTTCTGCGGCGATGTAAGCCCTGAGTCGCTGCTGCGCGCCTACCAGCACGGCCTGTTCCCATTTCCCGCCGCGGACAGCACCGCACGCGCCTTCAACGAGGCGTTCTTCGCCGGCCCCGTCACACAAGGCGACATCCACATCCTGCACAGCCCGTCCGGCAATCCCTACACGGTAGCCTGGATGAGCCCTGACCCCCGGATGGTGGCCCGGCCCCGGGCCATCCACCTCAGCCGCCGACTGAGGCAGAAACTGCGCACTGCATGCCACAGCTGGTACACCACCCTGGATACGTCCTTTCCCCAAGTGGTAGAAGCCTGCCGAATAGCGCGCACCCCCCGGTGGCTGACAGACGAACTCGTCCGCAGCCTGTGCGCACTGCACAGCCAGGGAAAGGCACACAGCGGAGAAGTCTGGAGCGGCGGCGAGCTCATCGGCGGAGTCATCGCCATCCGGGCTGGACCCGTGCTCAGTCTGGATTCCATGTTCCACCGGCGCGCAGACGCATCGAAAGTCGCCGTAGCAGATCTTGCCGAACGCTTCGCACAAACCGGAGGAACGCTGATAGATGCCCAGACGGACTCCCACGCCGCCCGCTCGCTCGGATGCAGCCCCCTCAGCAGACAAGCATTTCTGCAGATACTGACCACACCCCACCACTCAGGCCCCCCCCTGCCCGGCGCCCGCGCGGCACACGACCTGCCAGCCCCCTGACACCCCCAAGCAAACGCACCCGCCGCCAGGCACCACAAGCCCAGCGGTTACACCCCGGCCACTACCAGCACCCCCGCCGCTCAGCGGACTACCAGTCCCCGCCGGGCCGCCCCGCGAGCGCCCGCGCGCGGCGGTAGCAGCGGCCGACTTTGGTCCGCAGCCCTTCCCCGTGTGCAGCACGAGGAGCACCACTGCCCTGAACCCACTGAGCAAAGACGTCCGGGGAGGTATCCACGCGTACCGTCAGCCGCGCGATACGCCAGGGGTCATCCTCAACGCCGCTCAGAGCACTGCCTGCACCACAGGCGCTGTGCCACCCAGCCTGCCGCACCTGCTTGACTGCCCTGGCGCAGAAGTAACCATACGGGTAGGCAAAGGATCTCACCGAGTGCCCAAGAAAGTCCTGCAACTGGCGTTTACAGCCCACAACTTCGTACACCAGACGCCTGTTCGATACGATATCCAGCTGCGGATGCGTCTGCGAATGCCCCCCGATCTCCACACCGGCCCGGTCAAGAACGCCCAGCTGACGCCAGGTAAGAGTACTCGCCGGCGGCAGCAGACTCCCCGCCGCTTCCCCACCAGGCGCACGAATAGCACCAGTCACCACAAACAGCGTAAGCGGCCAGTTACGGCCCAGAACCAGAGGCGCCGCCACCTGGTAAAAATCAACGAAACCTTCATCGAAGGTGAGGACAACGGGGCGTGGCGGCAGTGTGAGGCGGCCTCGCATAGCCGCCACCAGGTCAGCCAGCGGAACAACAGTGCACCCGCGCTCCTCGATGCAACGCAGCTGCTGGGCAAAAACGCGAGGACTAACGGTAAACCTGGCAGCCCAGCCCGGCGCATTGTCACTCACCGAGTGATAATGCAGCACCGGCACCTGGGAAGCCATCACACGCCCCCCCGCAGAGGCCGGGCACCACTCGCCGCACCGCCTTCACGGCCCGCCCCTGCGGCTGCGGCTACAGCAACTCCACAGCGCGCATGCCCACAAGCACAACGCGCAGCCTGCCCAGGACGGATGAAGCCCCCCGATTCCGCCCGGACCCCCGGACCCCCCTCCCTGCCTGACAGCCACCTGCCAAGGGCACAAGAGCCAGCCCCTGGATGATGCCCCCCTTCATCACAACGGCTCCTGCCCACTGGCCGGGACGCCCGGGCCTTCCGGCGGCGGACAGGGCTCCGGCCCCGCAGGCCGGCGTAACGCCGGCTTCCTGCACAACCAGCCGGTCTGCTGTCCGTGGAACGCCTCGCAGCGTGGCGCACCGGCCGGAGAAAAGACGGCAAACGTTTCGCCGGCCAGTCCGTCACCCGCCGCAGCGGGTGGGGGCCAGACCGCAGCATGGTGGTTACTGGGAGGGACATGCCGGTCCTTACCTTGGCAGCACCGCCGCCTTCCCCCTCCCAGCGGCCCAACGCGCTGCTGCAAGCTGCGGCCGACAGGCCGACCGGTCAGGGAAGGCTCTCCAATTCAGCATGCGTCCACTTCCTGCGACCGTCAAGAACCACCATCTTGCCGAACTCGGAGTTATCATCTGATCATGGCAGGGAAGATCGAAGACTACGCCCTTCTCGGAGACCTGGAGACAGCCGCTCTCGTCGGCAAAGACGGATCGATCGACTGGCTCTGCGCCCCCCGGTTCGATTCACCGGCATGCTTCGCAGCGCTTCTTGGACAGACGGAAAACGGTCAGTGGTGGGTGGGCCCCGAGGACCGGACTCCCTGTTCCCGCCGGTCCTACCGGGGCGACACCCTCATTCTCGATTCCTGCTGGGACACAACAGCCGGATGCGTAAGAGTGACTGACTTCATGCCGCCACGGCATCAGGATCCGCAAATTATTCGGATAGTTGAGTGCCTGTCAGGCCGGGTGCGCATGCGGACGGAAATCAGGCCCAGGTTCGATAACGGGCGAGTCATGCCCCGGATGCATCAGGTAGGCTCCAGCACCCTGAGCTGCACTGCGGGCCCCGACAGTGTCTACCTGTCCGCCGGCGAAGGCATGGTGTTCGATACCGCAGGCTCCTGCGCCGCGGCAGGCTTCACACTCACCCAAGGCCAGCGCGTGGCATTCACTCTCGGGTGGAAGACCTCCCCGTTGGGGCTCACCGGCCCCATCCAGAACCCGGAACACCTGCTGGAACAAACTCTCACGTACTGGGAAGATTGGTCAGCCAAGTGCCAGTATCAAGGCCCTTGGCGCGAGGCAGTAACCCGTTCACTCATCACTCTCAAAGCCCTCACCTACGCCCCGACAGGAGGAATCGTCGCCGCCGCGACAACATCTCTTCCCGAACACCCAGGCGGCGAACGAAACTGGGATTACCGCTACTGCTGGCTCCGGGACTCTGCATTCACCCTCTCGTCCCTGCTGCGCAGTGGCTACCGGGACGAGGCCAAGGCATGGAACGACTGGCTCATCCGTACCGTCGCTGCTGAACCTCTCCAGGTGCAGCCCGTTTATGGCCTCGACGGCCAGCGGATACTTATCGAGCAAAAAGTCCCCTGGCTAGCCGGATATCTGGGGGCGGCGCCCGTCCGTGTCGGTAACGCGGCATTCGACCAGCTCCAGCTCGACGTGTACGGGGAGGTACTCAACACCTTTTATTCGGCGATGCGAGCCGGAATATCGTTTGATCCACGGATGCGGCTCTTGATCAGCAATTTTATGGATTACGTAGAAAAGCACTGGACAGAGCCTGATGAGGGGATATGGGAAGTGCGCGGCCCCCGTCGGCAATTTGTCCACTCCAAGGTCATGTCCTGGGTTGCCGCGGACCGCGCACTGCGTATGGCGCGAATTCTTGGCATGCGGCACCTGGTGACGCGATGGCGTCGTCTGCGTGAGGAGATACGCAGGGACGTATGGAACAACGGGTGGAGTGAAGAGAGACAGAGTTTTGTCCAATATTACGGATCTCAGCAGGTAGATGCTTCGGTGCTGCTGCTTCCCAAGCTGGGCTTCCTGACATCACGCGAACCCCGACTGCACAGCACCCTGCGTGCCCTGCACCAGCTCGAGAACCGGGGATTCCTGCTCAGATACGAGCCTGTCGTCGGGGACATGCATGACGTTGATGGGCTGGCAGGCCCGGAAGGAACCTTCCTGGCCTGCACGCTGTGGCTGTCAGACGCACTTGCCATAGCAGGACGGCATGACGAAGCCCGGGCAGTATTCGAGCGCGTCCTGGACATCCGAAACGACGTAGGGCTCCTGGCTGAAGAGTGGGACGCCGCCAACAAAAGGCAATTGGGCAATGTGCCTCAAGCGTTCAGCCACGTAGGAGTGGTGAACACCGCTTTCATGCTCAGCGATGCCCGCCAAGGCTCACGGGCACTCCAGCCGCCGTACGAGCTGATACGTAGTATCGGGTGATGCTTCCGGACCGTTTCCGGACCGCTTCCCGACCTGTGGCAATCAGCGATGACCAGTGTCGCACCGGATCGTACGATGGCGTATGCGCTGGGCGGGTGCTCGGCCAGACCGTGGTCCGCACTGACGGCGGGCCTTAACCCTGATTTTGGACACCCGAGACAACTGATATTGATGATATGAGGTCAGGAGTCACCTCATGGTGACGGAGCACTACCCGCAGGAGTTTAAGGCGGACGCGGTCGCGCTGTACCGGTCGCGGCCAGGAACGACGACCAAGCATGTCGCCGCCGGTCTGGGGCTCAAGTCTTCTCTGTGATCCCGAAGGGGAGCCGCGGAGATGGCCGCCGTAACGATCCGCACGCGCTTTGCCCAGCTACCGCCGAAGCGTTCCGGGCCCGCCTCCACACCGTCGCGGATGCCCGGCGAGCAGTTCCCCAAGGCCAGAAACCCCGCCCCCATCCGCATATGCCACACCACGAGTACAGCTCCCGCCCAGGGTCCGCCCGCAGTCCGCGCAGTTCCTCACGGTCGCCCGTGCTCACACCCGCCGCAATGAACCTGCAGACCCTGGTGTTTATCGCCGACCCCTCGAGGGGAATTCGCCTCTGCATTCCTGGAGGCATCAGATCCGAGCTTTACTCGGTGCTGCAAGGCAGTTTGTGCTGGAGAAGCGGAGTGCGGACTGTTCGCTGGGCATGGAGGGCGATGCCCCGCAGGAGGTTATTTCGAGCCATGGCCCTGCGCGCTACCTGGGCCTTTTCCGCTTGCCTGCAGAGCAGGGCAGCGCTCCGTGTGGGCCGCACTGCCGCTCCCTCGGCCAGGGTCGCACTGCCTGTCTTCACGGTGGACTTGTATCTCTCGTTGCCCTTCCCCAGATCGATTTGCATGAGCCCTTCTTGCGCCGCGGCATCGGCCAGGCGCAGAAGGAGCTGCAGTCCTGGCGCATAAGCGGCTGCTTGTGGGTCATAGGCGGGGAACCAGTAGCAGAGCATTGTCTGTGATCTGAGGCCGAAATGGCAGGCTAGGGGCCTCCCGCCGGAATAGAGGGTGGAGAGCGTTCCGGAGCATGTTGCGGTCTGGGTGGAGTGGAGTCTCCGAAGTGTCTCCACCACCCAGGGGCGCGCGAATTGGTCAATGCGGTGCTTCTCGCGGTACTGGGCGGACTTCCATGACATCAGAGTTTCAAGGTGACGGGGGTCACGTTCGTCGTAGACGAAGCGCAACGGGCCGAGGTCCCGCCGGAGCCGGCGTTCGTTGTTTCGCATGGTGCGGCGGAAGCGTGAAGACAGTTGGTCTGGATGCCGCAGCGGGGGAGAGGCCGTCTCGTGGCCGTCCGCCAGTGTGATCAGCGGTGATTCCTCATGATTGCTGATGGCATCTTCGAAGGCGGTCTGTCCTGCCACGAGGTGGTCGAACTGCCACAGCTGCAGGCCGCATGCTTTCAGGAGTGCATCGGTGTCCACACCGGCGGCTTCGTGGTGGACAAGTCCCTGAGCATCGCAGATGCCGTGGCCGATGGGGCGGCCGAAGCCCATGAGCCGCCGCTCGAACGGAAAGAAGGCGACTGGGGATCCGGAACGCTCGGCTACGGCTACTCGTGCTGACGGCCGCTGTGTACCGACAGCCTGTGTGAACTCCGGTGACAGGAATGGGTTGGCCGGCACCGACTCGCCCATCATGCTGCGCCAGGCCCGGACTTCTGCAGCTGAGAGGTCAGCTGGTGGGATGTTTTTTATCAGCATGGCGCCGTCCTCTTCACCTGGAGAGCCGGTCGATCATCTGTGCGTAGTCGTGCAGAGATGAGCCGGGGGTCCCGTCGTACAGCTGGCCGTCGAAAGCCCACATGAGGCCGGAAAGGCCACATGTTTCCATCTGGTGCGCTGCCTCGGTCATTACGCCTGGGTAATAGGGGGCGATGTGGGGGCCTGCGCTTTCTCCGCCGATTCTGAAGCCTGCGCGACGGGCGATCTGGGAAACCCAGCGTGGCGACGACCAGTCACGGAGCCGTTCGTTATGAGGCGAGTCGGTGTCCACGTGGTTGTCAGCAGCTTCGCAGCCGTTGTTGCGGGGTTTGCCCGAGCCGTCAACGAGTGCTGTGGTGATGATTTGCACGTTGTCGCGGTGCTTGATCAGTGGAATGGTGAAGGAGAATCCCGCTCCCTGGGCTATGAGCCGACCGGTGACTGACCCGTCCAGATACCGGTGGAGTGCTGCTGCTCGGTCAGCAGGGAAATATCCGGTCCCGGGCACGAGTACTTTCACCAGGCCCCCATACTCCATCGAGCGGTACAGCCCGATCTGCCAGTTGACGGCGTCAGCCAGGGAGGACAGATACCAGTCGTACCACTGGGCCACCTGTCGGCGGGGGAACGGCATGCCTCGGTAGACGCGCTCCCCGGGTTTCCAGCCGGGATAGGGGGCCGCAGACTGGCCCGGTGGAAGTCCGCGGGCCATTCCCTGGGCGTTGTCATCAAAGGCCCAATATGCCCCCTTTGTCTGCTCCGGTGCGGGATAGGCGTATTCGCCCACCTCGTTCACGCCCACCCGGACAGCCCACAGCTGCCGCATGTCGATCTCGGCGGCCAGCCGTCTGAGGTACTCCTCGGCTTCGGCACGTATCGCTGCGCTGAAGACGACGTTGGGGTTCTTGGTGTTGCGCCGGCCGTCCTGGCTCACGTATGCGGCCTCAGGATGCTTTGCATGCAACCAGGGCGGCGCGTGGTGAAGACCGGTGCCCAGTTCCACTCTGACGCCTGATGAGCGGAAGGCCCGCAGGTCCTGGCGCAGCTTGTTGATGTATGCCGTGTCGTAGACACCGTTGGCGGGCTCGAAACGGTCCCACCGCACTTGGAGGTGCGCTACGGAGATGCCCTGGCCGGCCGCGGCGTTGATGCGGGCGGTGTTGGTCTGCAGGGTACCGAAGTAGTACGTCCGCTCTGGAGGGCCTCCAGGAAGCATCATCAGGGTGACCAGCGTAGCGATCGCCCCGGCGGTCAAGGCGCTCACCAGCAGTCTGAGAGCGGGGGCGGTCATTGCAGCAGCTCCTGGTAGAGGCCAGCGTATTCCGTGCGGAAACGGTCAGGCGAGAAACGCCTTTCGGCCACGGCTCTGCCGCGGTGTGCCATCGTCTGCCAGCGCCGCGGCTGCTGCAGCAGCTGCTGCAGCAGGCGGGCAGCCTGGCCGGTGTCGCCGACGGGCGCACGCAGGACCGCGTCCTGCAGCGAAGCGAACTGTGGCAGATCACTGAGAATGGCGGGCCGGCCGGTAGCCAGCGCGCCGAGCACGGTCAGCGGCACGTCGGCCTTTCCCCTCAGGGACGCGGGCAGGAACATGAGCACATCTGCTGAGGCGATGAGCTGGGGCATGTCCTCTACGTAACCCAGCACGGCCGTGTCGGTCACTCCTTGCTGGCGGGCTTCGCGCCGCAGCTCCTCCCGCAGCCAGGGCAAGTCCTGCCCTGGGCGTCCCCGCAGAGCAAGCACAAGACGCAACCGGGTACCGGACCGCACGGCGGCGCCGGCGGCAGCGATGGCCTCACGCACGCCGCACTGCGGGTCGTGATGACCGGTGACGAGCACAACCGGCGGCGTTGAGCCAGTGCGTGGCCGGTACTTCCAGTGCTCTGCCGGGACCATGGGCGGCAGGACTCTCACATCCCCGAAACCTGCAGTGGCCAGCTGGCTGGCCGTGGCCTGGGAAAGCGCGACGCTGGTGCCCAGCGGACGTGCCCGCCGCAGCAGTGAGGAGTCGACGACCCCCGGCACTGTGTGCAGCACGGGCCTGCCGCCTATGAGCGGCGGCCACAGACGGGAGAAGGCGGGAAAACCGGTCCCGATGGTCATAACAGCGTGGATGAGGCTGACACGCCGTGCCAGCCACACGCTCGCCAGGGCGATCTGCAGACGCTGCTGCAGATGCGGCAGGCCGTCTGCGGACAGCACGGGAACGGCAGTCCCCGGCACGTCCTCGGCCGACCGGCGGCGGCGCCCGAACCACAGGAAGTCAACCTCCGGTATGGAGCGGGCGAGCGCAGCGGCCAGCTGTATGTCGGCTCCGTCCTGCCCGTCGAGGGGGCTGCTCGTGACGAGCAGGACGCGTGGTCTGGTCCTCACCGGCCCGTCTCCGTTCTGCGGGGGGCGTCACCGTCGAGAGGGAGCCGGTACAGAGCGAGCGCCCCGTAGGTGCGGCCACGCGTGACGAAGACGAGTTCACCGCCGGCGGTGAGACTGCGCACCTGGCGTTCGTTCATGCGGCCGTAACCCTCTTCGATCACCTTCCAGGGAACCACCAGGTACCGGGACCCGGCGGCTTTGCGGGCCTGTGGCGTGCTCCAGTTGCCCAGCCGGTAGCGGTCTTTCAGAGCCCAGTCGGTCACGCCCCGGGTGGTGGTGCCGTCAGCCGCAGTCACGGCAGCGCCTCTGGGAACATGGTGTGCCATGTAGGTGCGCAGCCGGGCGAACCCGTCGTCGCTCTGGGTGCGCAGAGCGGCGTAAGAGGCTCCGGAGAAGCATGAGATGGCTGCGAGAGCTGTCACCGCACTGACGCTGGCCATACGCGCACGGCTCGCACGGCTCGCACGGCTGCGCCGGCGCGGCCAGGCCGTCGTGACGGCGGCAATGTTGGGAACGATCAGCAGGTACAGGGCCTGCTCTTCCAGCGTCCCCAGTGCCACCGCGTAAGCGAGGGTAAGACCGGCCGACAGGTGGAACAGCGCAATGGTGCGGTGCAGTGGGTCTCTGCGGCGCAACAGGCTCACCAGGGCGAACGGTCCGAGGAAGAGGACGGCATAGGTTGGGCCGAAGGTGGTTATCTCCTCCACGAGGCGCTCGGTAAGGGGCGGCCTCCCCTGAGCGTTGAATCCCGTTTCCTGCAGAAAACCCAGCAGGCGCTGCACGCCGTGTGTCTTCGCATACCAGAATTCTTCAAAATGGCCGGCAGCCGCCACGGTTGCGACATAGATCCCGTACGGGATGACAGTGGCAGCAGCGGTGAGCAGGAGCTGTCGGCGAGGCGGGCCCCAGTTGAGTGCGGCACCGAGAAGAACGGGCAGGAGTGTAATGAGCGCAGAGTGATCCTTGGTGAGAACCGCCATGGCAAAGAAGCAGCCTGCGCAGACTGCACGAGCGCTGGCGCGCGGCGCCACGGGGCGCTGGGCGAGCGGAATGAGCACCAGGTATCCGGCCAGCACCCACATCATTGTTTCGGTCTCAAGCATCACGCGGTTGTTCTGGCGTATGCAGTACGGGTCGAGCGCGAACAGCAGGGCGGCGGCTGCAGCGGCGGGCCGTGACCGCACACGCGCCACCAGGAGTACGAGCAGAGAGGCTGTGACACCCGAGAGGAGAGCGTTGATGATCCGGAGCCGGTAGATGCTGCTGATGAGTTCCTCGTCCAGGCCGAATATGTGCATCCAGGCGGCTTCCAGGTAGAAGAATCCTGGAGGGTGAAGGAAGAACAGCCCCTCGTCGGTGCGGGGAAAACCTCCCTGCGCAGCGCTGAGGCCGACCTCGCGGTAAATCAGCTCGTCGATGAACAAGTCACCGGAGGGCCCGATGGCCACCAGCCGAAGACCCGTGGTGACGGTGAACGCGGCCCAGGCCAGCACAGCGACGGGTACACGCGGGCGTGCAGGTGTGGCCTCACCGTCCCGGACAGTGGCAGGGCGGGGGAGGGTCGTGCTCATCCCGTGCTCCCAGCGGGCATGAAATATTCCTCCGGGCGGGCGGGCACCCGGCCGTCAGGGAACAGTGCTTTTACCTGGGTGCCGTATTTGAGCAGAAGAGGGGTTTTGCGTTCTGTCCCGTGCCCGTAGGAATGTGCCGTCAGTGCGTTCCGCATCACGAAGGAGGTATCTGCCCGGTGCCGTACGTTGTAGGGGAAGTCGCTGTAGTACACAATGCGCTGACGGCTCCGCTCTGCAGCGGAGCGCACCAGGAGGTGGTCGGCGTGGCCGCCTACTGCCAGCGGAGCAAGCAGCAACTGCGGACCGTGGCGCGCGACATCGCTGATGGTCCCGGTCACTGCAAGGAGTACAGCCGCATCATGCCGGGACAGCTTGCCGGCTGCGAGATGCAGGCGGTAGGTGGGATAGACATGTGTTGCTTCTGGCAGCCACCTGCAGGCTTTGCGTCTTGCCGCGGCCGCACCGGTTTTGCATCTGAACAAGCCGTCCGTCAGCCCCATGTGCCGCCAGGCGGCCCCCAGTTCTTTGAGGGCTTCCCTGTCCTCTTCCTGCCGTTCTGCGTAGAGGTCTTGCGCGCTGCCAGCCCCCGTCTGGTGCAGGTAGCGACGGGCTGAAAGGGTGTGCGGAGGCGGCCCGGCTTCTGTGAAGAACGTTATGACCGTCACCGGTACGTGCCGGCATGCTTCCATGAGGAAAGCGCCGCAGGACAGGACCGCATCGTCGAGATGAGGAGAGAAGACGGTCACGGGCAGGCCCTTCAGCATGGCGCTGATCGTTGTGTCGCCGCTCATGGCACTTCGCCTCCTGCAGCATCTTGTAGCGGCATGGGCTCTGATCCGTCCTGTCGCAGGAGGTCGTGCACCAGCGCCAGGTACCGGCCGGTCATTTTGTCCCAGCTGAACAACCGGGCTGTGGCCAGCGCCGAGCGTCCCAGCCGCTCGCGCTGCCCCGGGTCTGACGCGATCTGCCTGAGGGTCTTGCCGAGCGCTCTGGTGTCGAACGGAGCGACTGGTACTCCGCCGCCGTTCTGGGTCCAGCGCATGGACGGCAAATCGAAATGCACCACGGGTTTCCCGTGGGCCATGGCTTCCAGAGCCACCAGGCCGAAAGTCTCATGACGGGACGGCATGACCACAAGAGCGCTGCCTTTGATGAGGTCTTCCTTCTGCGCGCCGGTGACTCTGCCGACACGCCGTACTCCCTGTCCCCGCTCCTGGACGAGCGCGTCAAGTTTTCTTTCTTCCGCCCGTGTGCCGCCGCCGGCAAGCAGCAGTGGCATGGGCCGGCCGCAGCAGTGGTAGGCATCGAGCAGCAGGTCGATGCCCTTCTGCCAGACGTCCATGCGGCCCAGGAACAAGATGTAGTCACCGGTGCCCAGCCCCTGCGTCTGCGGGGGAGGGTCTACTCCGTTAGGGATGACCGATACCTCCGCGCGCGGGCTTGCCCGCCGCAGGGTGCAGGCATCGGCATCGTTCAGGGCGACCAGATGGCGATAGCACTGCAGGCCGAGCCGCTCGAGCAGAAAGAAGGGAATGTGGTAACGGTGCCAAGCGAGACTGCCGCTGCGGACCTGGTCGATTCCCACCACCGGAGCTTTCGTGACCAGAGGCAGACCGCTTGTGGAAAACGGCGGGGTGAAGCTCTCCAGCCACAGGTCGTGCGGGAGGCGCCGGGCCACGAAGGGAAGCGCGGCCTGGAACAGCAGCTGTCCTGCACGGGGCCCCGCCCACGTCACGGGCAATGACCGGTAGACTACCTGGTTGCGGACCCGGGCCCCGCGGTGCCGGCCGGCAGTTACCACCGTGACCTCGAAGTCTTCCGCCAGGCGCTGGGCAATCTTCTCCGTGACCACAGCTCCACCGCCACGGTAATGAGGACTGGTCATGTCATCGAAGACGGACAGCACCACACGCCGCCGCGACGGGGCTGCTCCCTTAATGGCGCTGAGTACCGGGCCGAGAGCGTGCAGGGCCGTCCGGGAGGGGCCCCCTGCACCCGTCGGCAGATGCACCACACCGGACAGTGCCTGGGCCAGGCGCCGGTAACGCTCCTGCTCTTTGCGCAGCCACCCCTCGTCCCGGACCCCGTCGTACGCATCGCGCGCCAGTATCGCCGCAGCATGGTCCTCCAGCAGGAGGGTGATGCAGTAGCGGCGCGCCAGGGCGCTGAATGCGCGTGCCAGCCAGCTGTCGGGACCCGGGTGGAACTTCACCAGGCCGTCCAGCGGACCGCGGTCGGTGATGATCACCCGGCGTTGGCAGGGCCGCGCCCGGGCACGGGCCTTGACGTGCGCCCATGCCAGACGCAGAGCCGATTCCATCACGTCCAGCAGCCCGTGCGTGCGGTCCAGCGCGAGGATGAGTCCCCTAAGGCGCCCGCTTTCCCCTGCCGTGCCGCGCCACCGCCCTGGCCGGCGGAATCTCCTGCAGACCACGCACCCGTAGCAGTAGGCGGTGGTGACAGCGAAGCCACGCTGTCTCAGCAGGTCGGCGAGGTTGGCCGTGAGGGTGGACTTGCCTGTGCCGTCCTGGCCGCAGACCGCGACCACAGCCGCACCAGCGGTGCCTGTCATGGGGCCGACCTTCCTGCATTCTTGGCTACTGTGAGCACTGGACGTAGCGCAATTTCCCTGGCCGCTGTATGCGGATTGCCCCGCCGCAGCAGATGCCCTGCGTGTTCTGCTCCGGCAAGGAGAGCCGCTGGGACGGGCAAGGCAAGCGGCAGGGCCACCGTGCCGCCTCTGTCTATGTGCCTGACAGTGTCGGCTGTCAGGCGCAGTGCGGCCGTGAAGCCTCGCACCCAGCCTTCCCGGACTGCCTCCCGCCGCGCCTCGGCGACTACCTCCGGCTGCGCTATCAAGGAGCGCAAAGCAAGCAGTTCGGACATGTCGAAAGCCAGGTTCTGAAACAGGCCGTGAGCCAGCCAGATCCTCAAGCGGTCGGCAGGACACGGCTCAAGCCACCGGCCCTCGGAGGAAGGCCGTGCCCGCTCCAGCAGACGTCCCGCGGGGATCACCGGTATCCCGAACCATGTGACAGCTTTGTGCAGGTGAGCTGCGGGACCGGTATCCGGTGCGAGAAGAACCTTGCTGCCCCGCTCCAGCCAGTACACCGAACGCCGCTTGTACCAGCCCTCCAGAGCTTCTTCAGCAGCTTGCCACCGCTGCTCGGGCACGACGAGGTCGAAGTTGCTGTATACGTAGTCGCCACCGAGGTCAGCCTTGATGAGAACAGCAGGTATTCCTGCGCAGTGAAGGCGCTGCGTCACTTCGTCGAGCCGCCGCCGAAACAGCCCCGTGGCCGCTGCGACCTCGCAGGTGGTCGTGGACAGGCGGGCCGGGTAGGCACGGGCAAGCAGTCCTTCGACCTGGTTGCCACGAGCCAGCGCCAGCGCTTCACCCAGCGCAGCGTCATCTGCTGCCGGCGGTGTGCGGTGCCACACCGCATCGCACAGCAGCCGCTGCACCTCGTGCCCGGCACGGGAATGGCGGGGGGCAGGGGACTGCTCATGGTGACGGAAGAAGCACCAGGCAGCGTAGACGGCGACCGCCGCAGCGGTAGCTGACCACAAGAGCGGGTGAGGCCGCGTTGCGATCAGAACGGCCGCCATAAGCAGCGGCGGTATGACCGACAGGCGGGGGTAGACGCTGGTGCCGCGACTCCGGATCAGACGCACAGCGAGCAGAACCCATGCGAGCGTCGTCCCGGCCGCCGCTCCCACGGCAAGGCCGGCCACACCACCCCTCTGCCATCCGGCAAGCAGTGCGCCACCGTAAACGACCAGCCCCGCGGCCTGCCACCGCAGACAGCGGTAGTCGTTCACAGCCTGACTGAAGGTTGCCGTCAGCGTCAGGAGCCCGATGGCGAAACCGGACACCGCGGTGAACGGAAGCAGCGAGCCTGTCAGAGAGTACTGGGCCGGGAACAGCAAGGTCAGCAGGGCGGATGGAAGAGAACCCACGACAAGGCTGAGAGGAAGCGCGGCGACGCAGTACAGCCGCACGGCACCCCTGGTCAGCTCACTGGCACACAGCCGTCTGCTCAGAGCAGGGAAGAACGCCAGCGAGATGGCCCCTGCCATGAACAGAGGAACCCGGCCGAGCATCACGGCGGCCTGGTAACTCGCAGCCTCCGGGCCGCCCGTGGGCAGCACCGCGACGAGGATCACATCCGTGGCGACCATGACGGCGATCAGCCCCTGCACACAGGCCGCGCCCGCAGCCCGGCGCCACGCCTCACGCCTGACCGCCACGCGGAACCACCGCTGACGGCCACCTCCGCGCCGGCGGGGCCACCACAAGACAAACGGCAGCACAGCCAGCCCGATTCCCAGCACCGCTCCATTGGCACCCATCCCCCAGACCGCCACCAGCAGCACACCAACGACGATCTTGAGTGCCGCCTCACTCATGCTCACGCACGCCAGGGTGCGCATCCGCTCGTTGCCCTGCAGCCAGCCCACCGGCACGCGGGTGAGGTACAGCGCCCCGGTGCACAGGGCGAGGAGGACAACCGTGTCGGCACTGGCAAACGTCGACGCCACGCCCGCCACGGCGAAAGAGGAGACAATTGCACCGACGACGGCCGTGACGACGCTGAGATTGACGGCCTCCGTTCGCTCCGCGTCCAGGCTCGCCTGGGCCAGACCCTGAGCAAGCACCCACGGAATAACAACAATCGCAACGGTGGCGGCACAGAGCACCAGGGCCTGCCCTGCCGCGAACACTGCGTACGCGTGCACATCCAGCAAGCGGGTGAGCACCAGCGCATACCCGTAGTTCAGCACGCCCACGATCACCGCGCCGACGGTCACCCAGCGGGCGCCGCGCACGATCGAAGCCTCATCCGGGCCCGACGACCGCCGCAGGCCGAGCAGCTGTGCCGCCGTCATGACGAGGGCTCTGCGTGACCGAGGAGGACGTCCCGGCGGGTCGCCAGGGCCACCCGCCCCTCCGGCACGCCCAGGCGTCGAAGGACTGCACAAGCCCGCACCTCGTCGCAATTGTGCAACAGCAGGCCGAATCGATCATCCCGACGGGTGAAGCAGTCGGTCTGCCGCAGGCCCTGAGCCAGCCGCAGCTCCATAGCATCGGGATCGGTTGCTGCAAAGCGCCCAGTGGCCGAGAGATTGCCGGGCTGCCGGCGCTGCCGGACATGCCGGTGCACCCGATGGGTTTCCTCCCCGATGACCGCAGCCAGCCTGGCGGCGCTGCTGTCCCAGGAGAACTGCTCGGCCCACCGGCGGCAGTCTGCCGCAAACCGTCCCGCCACCTCTGGCTCGCGAAGCGAGTTCAGCGCCGGGACGACCCCTTCTTCCAGCGGCGACCCGGACGGCTGAATCCAGCCGTTGCGCATGTGCGCCACCGCATCGCGCAGTCCTGGAACGTCGTAGACGAGCGCCGGCGTCCCCATGGCATTCGCCTCGATGACGGTCAGGCCCCAGCCTTCGGCCACAGAGGGAACAACCGTCATCCAAGCCCGGGCCAGCAGCTCGTCTTTACGCTGCTCCGTCACCCGTCCGTGAAAACTGACGGCGTGCGTGATATCCAGCCGCGCTGCAAGGGCGCGCAGGGGTCCGAGCTGATCACCGTCCCCGCACACATCGACGTGCAGATCGGGCACCTGGCGCAGCACCGCAGGGATGGCGTGCACAAGCAGATCCACCCGCTTGTGCGGCACCAGCCGGCTGACGACGGTGAGGTGGGGGGTGGAACTGCGGCGGCAGGGCGGCACAGCCGGAACAGCAGGGCGCCCATTGGGCACGATATGCACTGGATTGTGCAGACCCAGCTCGCGCCGCGCGCCTTCCTTGGTCGATGGCGAGACGACGACCAGGGGACGACCGCGGTAGACCAGCCGGCTCACCTGCTTCTCCAGAACCCGCCCCAGCGAGTTCATCGGCCAGCGGAACCGAACATCGAACTGCTGCTGATGAACATGGTGAATGACGCAAACATCAGCCGTCCACCGGGGTACGAACAAGGGAGAGAAGAAAGGAATACCATTCTGGAAATCAATCACCGCATCGTAAGCGTGCGGGTGGCGCAGCAGGTGCCGTGCTGCAGCCAAATAAACTCCAAAGGTCCCACCCTGCCGCAGGATGCGCACGCCGTCCTGAACTTGCACCGCTGCAGCGCCCGCATACCGGGCGCTCAGGAGCGTCACGCTGGCACCAGCACGGGCGAACCTTTTAGCAATCTCGAAACAGTACGCCTCGGCGCCGCCCGCCGACGGATGCGAAGGATCACGCCAATTGAGAAACAGAAGGTCTGTCCGGGCCAGCTGTGTAAGAGCATCAGTTCTCATGTCGGTCACTTCGCCAGGGTGATACGGACAAGGTCGGCCATCGAACGCAGGCCATCGCGGCGGGCCGAGAAGGTTGAACCAGGGACGTCCGACCAGGCCACGGGTACCTCTACAACCTGCAACTTGCTCTGCACCACACGGCTCAGGAGCTCGACGTCAAAGGAAAAACCATCGATACGACAGGTACGGACAATCTCACGGATCAGCGGGCCATCGAAAAACTTGAAACCACACTGAGTGTCTGCGATATCCCGCAGCCCTGCGGGCCTCAGGTGCCGGAACACCCAGCTGCCGCACCGGCGCCCCACGGACTGCTCAGCCTCATACCGCGCCCCGGCTGCGCGCCGGGAGGCGATCACCGCAGCGTGCCCTCCCATGAGCAGCGGCATAACCCGGTCCAGCGTCTCGATGGGCGTCGCGTTATCAGCATCAGCAAAACCTATATAACGGGCATTCGACGTGACAATGCCACGCCGTACGGCCGCCCCTTTGCCGTGATCGCTGCAACCAATCACCCGAACGGGAACCGGCCCGCCGTTAAACTCATAGGCGACGTCACGAGTACCGTCCGCACTGTCGTTATCTACCACGACCACGGCGGACGACCACGAACGGCCGGCGAGGTAGTCGACCGTAGCGCTCAGCGTATCGGGAAGCCGCTTTTCCTCATTGCATGCCGGAATGACGACCTCAAGCTCCACCTCGGAACGCTGGAGGGTTATAGGCACCTCGAAGCCGGCCTGCGGCCAGGCGGCGCCACGGCGGCTGCGGTCAAGAGTGAAGGGCGACCTCATCCGGACCAGTCCCCACCGCCTGAGAAGTTCAGCCGGCTCCTGACAGCTGCAGAATCACCCTCGTCTGACCGCCCACGGCGGCCACCCTGCCGACGGGCTCCGCCGCAGCGCCTGCGTGGCCCGCGGCAGCATGCCCGAGCGCTGGTGGGCCGCCACCTGGCGACCGGCACCCGCTGTACCCGGCCTCTGCAGCGAGCAATGCGGTCGCTGGCCCGGCGAGCGAGGTGCTGTGCCTTCCGCGCCGCCCTGGGGGACCCCGTGCCGAAGCTGGCGACAGGCCAGTCGGTCACTCGCCGCAGCGGGTGAGGAGCCGGTACGCGAAGGGCAGCTGCCGCAGGAATGGACATAAAACGCCTTCTTCGTTCCAGAGTTACCGCAATTCCCATGGTCGGCGCCCTCTTCCAGCATGTCAAGAAGGGCGCTTATGACTGACGGGCACCGTGACCGGCCAGCAGCCGATGCAGCGTATTGCGTGGGCGATACCGCCAAAGGAGCATGAACACATCAAAGCCCTCGCGGAAAGTGCGCCGCCGGACAGGTCCGCTGCCCGAACGTTCCTGGGCAGGGACCTCCACGGTGCGCAGACCGTACTGGAGCGCACGCACCACCGCCCCTGGAGGTGCCTCCAGGCAAACGCCCTCCCCGTTCCCGATGATCTCCATAAAGGGTCTGGGGAAAGCGCATATCCCGCACCACAAGTCAGTCAATTGTTGACCATAGAACATGTGGGTGAAGTGCAGCAGCAAGCGGTGCACACAGCGGTGCAGCCACGGACGGCCAGGACCGCCCCCGCCAGCGATAAAACGAGATCCTTTGACGAAGCCGTACCCTGTGTCGAGGTAATGCAGATAGTGCTGGATGTCAGGAGGAGACGCCGCGTCCTCTCCCTCACACACCACAATCAGTTCCCCCTGTGGAATCACACCACCCCATATCGGAGCGGACCCGTCTGCCGACGTCCGCCTGACTACAAGTACTTCATCCGCGCAGGGCGGGCTGTAGGCGGACAGCCACGACGGAACCTCTCCCCCCGGGCTGATCAGGACCACCAAACTGACTCGCACGCGTAACCGCCCACCGTCAGCTGCGACCTTGGCCGGACGATCAGTAGACCGGCGAAGCGGGTGAGCGATCACGAGGCCACCTCCGGAGCCAGAGGGATATACAACTGAGGATGCGGCGACCGGTCAATTGCGTCAAGCTCACCCAAAATGACACGGCTGCTTCAGCAGGCCATACCGGATCAAGTAAGGCGTACCGCCAAGACTGTCTCCTTATGGAGACACCCAGGCAGCAGTCCTCGCAGGATCGGTGGTCATTTCCGTAAACAACTTCCCCTTGCAGTACTGATCTTTGAGGCTGTGGTTGACGAGTCGGCCATGTGCGGCATACCAGAGGTATGGGGACTCGGACTCCCGGGCAGCTGAGCCTGGTTGAGGCAGAACGGCGGCGTCTGCAGGCGGCCGACTTATTCGAACAAGATGCGGCGGAGCAAGGTCGCGGAGGTGCTTAGGGATGCTCCTATGGCTGTCAAGCCGCTGGAGCGAGGTCGGTTTGAGTGATTCGTTCGGTTGGTGTGCTGGTCAGGGCGCGGTAGACCTCGCGGGC
>NZ_JBWKJV010000044.1:0-30942 GCF_056432045.1 Streptomyces sp. NPDC045701
AGAACCCCCGCCCCTTCACATGGACGAAGAGCGCCGACGAGATCCTCGAACGCCTGGCCTCATATCTTAATCGAATTCCCGGCGCAGGACACTAGAGGGCCGGTTCTCTCCGCACGACGTCGGCGAGCCGCTCGGACCACTGCCCCTTCGCCGTGCCCAGCGCGACCTCGGCGAGCCGCAGCAGCTGGATGTCGGAGGTGCCGGCCGGGGCGAAGATGTGGTGCGCGTCGCGCAGGTAGCGTTCGACGGGACGGTCCGTGAAGAGCCCGGCCGCGGCGTGAATCTCCATCGCGTCGCGCGCCGAGTCCAGCGCCGACTCGACGTTGACGAGCTTTGCGTTCATCAGCTCGGCGTCGCAGGGCATTCCCTCGTCGAGCAGGTGCACGGCGTGGTAGGCGGCGAGCCGGGCGGTCATCAGCCGGGAGTGGATCCGGCCCAGCTTGAGCTTCACCGACGGCAGTTCGTGCAGGGGGTTGCCGTACCGGTGCCGGTCCGCGCAGAAGCGCGTGGTCTCCTCCAGGATCGCCCGGTGCAGGCCGAGCGACACGGCGGTGAGGTTGGGCCGTCCGTAGAGCACGCTGGAGGAGTACGCGACCGCCAGCCCGTCGCCCTCGTCGCCGAGCCGGTTGGCCGCCGGGACACGGCAGTTGTCGAAGACGAGCTCACCGAAGCCGAAACCGTGCAGCCCCAAGGTGGGCTTCTGGTCACCCACCCGGACGCCCGGCCGGTCGGCCTCCACGAGGAAGGCCGTCAGTCCCCTGGAACCGGGGCCCGTCCGTACCACGACGCCGTGCAGGTCGCCGATGTGGCTGTTCCCGACGTACACCTTCCGGCCATTCAGCAGGTAGTCGTCGCCGTCCCGTACGGCGGTGGCGCTCATGCCCAGGACGTGACCGCCCGACTCGGGCTCGGTGACGGCGATGGTCGGCAGGCACTCGCCCGCCGCGATGGCCGGCAGCCACGTCTTCTTCTGCTCGTCGCTGCCGAAGTGGACGATCTTGGCGGCGCCGAGCTGGGAGGCCTGCACCATGGCACCCATGGCGGCGCTGACCCGGGACAGCTCCTCGATGATGATCGTCTTGGCCAGATGGCCGGCGCCCATCCCGCCGTGGTCCCGGCCGATGGTCGCACCCAGCCAGCCCTGCCGGGCGATGAGCCGGGACAGCTCGTGGTGGACCGAGCGCCCCGCTTCCATGGCCGGTATCAGCGGCCGGACCTCGCTCTCCGCGAAGTGTCGGACGACCCCGCGTAGTTGGTGATGCAGTCGACTGGCGAAGTACCCGTCCATGCGAGCTCTCCTCTGCGAAATGCCTGCTCGCGCGATTGTTCGAGCAGATGGTGCATCGGCAGTGGTCCCGTCCCGAACGGGCCGACCACCTCATGGTGTTGATCACTCAGGAGCGGTGCAATGCGGTCATGAACTATGGCCTGAATACAGCAGGTTGGCGCGCGCGGGGAACTCCGTACGCCCTGGCGGTCGCTGTCCGGTCCTATCCGAAGGGCATTCCCCCAGCGCTTCTTTCTGCCACATGCCAAAGGCAACGGTTTCGTGCGCATAGGGCTCCGGCGTCCCGGCCGTCACCTCATGGATGCACAGGCGCCTCACTGGTACACATCTGTCGGATCGGTTCAGCATGCATGTCGACCGAAACGCATCCGTATGCGAGCGGGCACTGCGCCCCCTTGTGGCGCTGTTCGCGACGGCGGCCGCCGATGTCGCGCCGCTGGCGCCGGGCGGAGCGGCGCGTCGGTGTGCCGACCGGTGCGGGCCGCGCGCGCCGAGGGGCCACGGCGCACGGCGGGGAGCGCGGCCGCACCGCGAGCGCCGCGCCCCCGCCGGGCGGCACGCCGGCCGGCCGTGCGGTGTCTTTCCGGCGGTGCCGCGCTGAGCGATGCTGAAGTGATGTTCGAACACTTCGAAGAAGCGTTTGTCGAGACCGGGGAAGCATCGATCTTCGTCCGCCACGGTGGCGACGGCCCCCCGGTCCTCCTCCTCCACGGCCACCCCCGCACGTCCGCCACCTGGCACCGGGTCGCCCCGCTCCTGGCCGACCGCGGCTTCACCGTCGTCTGCCCCGACCTGCGCGGCTACGGCCGCTCCCGCGGTCCCGCGCCCACCGCCGACCACGCCGCCCACTCCAAACGCGCGGTCGCCCTGGACCTGGTGCGGGTGATGCGCTCCCTGGGCCACACCCGGTTCGACGTCGCCGGGCACGACCGCGGAGCCCCGGTCGCCCTCCGCCTCACGCTCGACCATCCGGAAGTTGTGAGGCGCGTGGCGTTCCTGGACGGCCTCCCGCTCACCGAGCACCTGACCCGTGCCGACGCGCGGTTCGCGACCCGCTGGTGGCACTGGTTCTTCTTCGCCCAGCCGGACATCCCCGAACGAGTCATCACCGCGGACCCCGACAGCTGGTACCGGGGCGACCCCCAAGTCATGGGCAGGGAGAACCACGACGAGTGGCGCGCGGCCACCCGGAACCCCGAGGTCGTCCGCGCCATGCTGGAGGACTACCGTGCCGGACTCACCGTCGACGCGCGCCACGAGGAGGCCGACAGGGCCGCCGGGAGGCGGGTGCTCCGGCCCGCGCTGATCCTCTGGTCACTGCGGGACGACCTCGAGGAGCTGTACGGCGATCCGGTGGAGATCTGGCGCGCCTGGGCCGACGACGTCCGCGGTCACGGCATCGACTCCGGGCACCACATGGCCGAGGAGGCACCCGAGGAGCTCGCCGCCGACCTGGCGGCCTTCTTCCGGCCCGGCGAACCCGCCTCGCCGGCGAGGTGAAGCCGTGAGGTGAAGCGCGTCACAATCACCGTTCGTGCCCTGGCACATGTCACGTTCCCGTACCCGCGTTCCGTCGAAGCGGTGAAGGACCACACGACGGAACGAGGGAGAACACCCATGAAGGCTCGGATGACCAACCCGGCGAGCGTCATTCCCGAGGTCATGCCCGCCATCCAGGGCCTGGTCAAGGCGGCGAAGAAGGGAGGTGTGCCGGAGACCGTCCTGGAGCTCGTGCACCTGAGGGCCAGCCAGATCAACGGCTGCGGCTTCTGCGTCGACCTCGGCGCGCGGGAGGCCAGGAAGAACGGCGTGAGCGACGAGCAGCTGCACGCGGTGGCCGCCTGGCGCGAGGCGCCCTACTTCAGCGACGCCGAGCGCGCCGCGCTGGCGCTCGCCGAGGCGGCCACCCGGCTCGCCGACGCGTCGGACCCGGTGCCGGACGCCGTCTGGGACGAGGCCGCCGACCACTTCGACGAGCGGCAGCTCGCGTCGATCATCCTCTGGGTCGCCACGACCAACTTCTTCAACCGGATCAACGTCACCGTCAAGCAGCCGGCCGGCGTGACCGGCTGGTGACGTCGCAATTCCGCCGGTCGGACGGTCGGACGGCCGGACGGTCGGCCGGTTCGCCGGCCGGCCACCGGCCGCTCGGGCGGCCGGCGCGGCCGGCGGTGGTGGTGGGGAGCGGTCGTCGGGGGAGGGGCGTACGGTCGTCATATGGTCACGGCCGACGACGTGCGCAGGGTCGCGCTCTCCCTGCCGGAAGCGGTGGAGAAGCTCGCCTGGGGCGTGCCCACCTTTCGCGCGGGCGGCCCCGGCGGGAAGATCTTCGCGTCACTGGACGACGACGACCGGTCGATGGGCGTCAAGTGTCCAAGGGAGGACCGGGAAGAGCTGATCAGGGCGGAGCCGGGGAAGTTCTTCCTGCGGGAGGGGCATGACGACGGTCACGCCTGGCTGCGGGTGCGGCTGGCGGCGCTGGAGGACGAGAACGAGCTGCGCGCCGTCCTTGCCGACGCCTGGCGCCAGGCCGCCCCGCGCCGCCTCCTCGCCGCCCACCCGCACGTCGGCGCCGGGCAGGACCGGCCGGACACGACCTAGGTGTATTGATCACGAGCGTTGTTGACGCGGCTGATGGGCGGGTGTCCGCGAAGTCCCGCCCGGGCCACGACGCCCCGCAGGCACGCCCGCGGCGTCGCCGTCGGTCGCCGTGGCTCCCTCCTCCGTGCGATCGCACGCACCGGACGCCGCGACCCCCGGCCCTCTGGGCGGACGCCGATACCTCCCCGGCACTCGCTAGTGGCCCAGGAACGCGGTGAGGCGGGCGCGCAGGCCGCGCGGGTCGAGGCCCTGCGCGGCCAGATGCTCGTCCACGCGGCCATAGCGGCGCAGCTCCCGACGGGCCACGCCCAGGCCGAGAACCCGGTGCGGGACGTCCACCAGGGCGTCGGCCGCGGCGGCCGTGGAGGTGCCGGCGAGGTACGGCTCGACGACCACCACGTCGGCCCTGCCCGCACCGGCGACCGCGCGCCGCACGGTCGCGCCGTCGAAGGGGCGCACCGTCGTGGCGTACAGCACCGTGACGTCGAGCCCCTCCGTCGCCGCCAGCACGTTGCCGAGCATCGGGCCCACCGCCACCACCACGCCCGCCCGGCCCTCCCGGACGGTGAGGAACCGGTCGCCCGTGACGGCCCGCGCCTCCCCGTTGGCCTGCAGCGACAGCCGTACGTACACCTTGTGGTCCCCCGCGACGGCGTGCCGCAGCAGGGCCTCCGCCTCGTCCGGGTGCCCGGGCACGTGCACCGTCCAGCCGTCCAGCGTGTCGAGCAGGGCCACGTCGCCCGGCGACATGTGGGTGAACCCGCCGGCCGGCCAGTCGTAGGACGCCCCCGCGCTCACCAGCACCCCGCCGACGCCCTGGTGGCCGAGGTCCAGCTTCACCTGCTCGAACGGGCGCTCCACCAGAAAGCTCGCGAAAGTGTGCATCACCGGCCGCATCCCCGCGAGCGCCAGTCCACCGCCCACCCCGATCAGCAGCTGCTCCCTGATCCCGACGTTGATCACGCGATCCGGGTGCTTCTCCTCCGCCGGCCGGAAGCCGTCGCGGCTGATCTCGGCGAGCACGAGCGCCAGACGCGGGTCCTCGTCAAGCAGCCGGGTCGTCGTGGCGATGAAACGGTCACGCATCGTGTCCATGGTGCTCTCCCCCTACGCGTTCTTGGGCTCGACCCGGGCCACCACGGCCCGTGGGCGCCCCGGGTGGGGGCGGGTGAACGCGGCGTACAGCGCCTCGTGGTCCCGCCCGTCGACGGCCTGTGCGGACCAGCCGGCCGCCTCGAACCGGGCGACGATCCCGCCGGGCCTGGCGAAGCTCGCCGACGCGTTGTCGATCACCAGCGTGTGCAGCTGCTCCAGTCCGGCCGGCCCCGCGTACGCGATCGCCTCGTGGTTGCTGCCCTCGTCCAGCTCGGCGTCCCCGACCAGCACCCACACCCGCGGGTCGGTCAGCCCCCGGGCCCGCAGGCCGAGCACGCTGCCCACCGCGAGCGGCAGCCCGTGCCCCAGTGACCCGCTGCCGATCTCGGCGCCCGGCACCAGCAGCCGGTCCGGGTGGTGGCCCAGCGGCGAGTCGTACGACCCGAAGCCCGGCAGCAGGTCCTCGGGGAGGAACCCCTTGGCGGCCAGCACGGCGTAGTACGCCATCGGGCCGTGTCCCTTCGACAGCAGGAACCGGTCCCGCCCCGGCGCGTCGGCGGTCGCCGGCGACACCCGCAGCACCCGGTCGTACAGCACCCACAGCGCGTCCAGCGTGGACGTGGCGGCCGGCCCGTGCTTCTCGTCGCCGGTCATCAGGGCCATCAGCCTGTGCAGCTCCCGCAGGTCGTCCCGCGGGTCGCCCCGCAGGCCGTCCCGCAGGTCGCCGCCGGCGCGGCCCCCTACGGAATTCTCAGCCGTGTTCGTCATGCCACCGAGCGTGCGACGTCAACCGCGCTCGAGGTCAAGCGGCAAAGCGGTTCGTGATCACCGGCAGGAGTGCGGTATTGTTCTCGTGCACGCCAGGCCAGGGGGAAACCCCAGGTCAGACGGGCACCGGGACGTGGCGCAGCTTGGTAGCGCACTTGACTGGGGGTCAAGGGGTCGCAGGTTCAAATCCTGTCGTCCCGACTCGTGAGAGTCGTTGGTCAGGGGCCGTTTCAGAGCGATCTGAGGCGGCCCCTGACCGTTTCCGGGCCCCATGTCCCTGTGCCCCCCCCATAGGGCGTACGGCGACCGGGGACGCTCGACGGAAGACCCCGCGGCCACCGGTGGCGCACCGGAGC
The DNA here is from genome assembly GCF_056432045.1 of Streptomyces sp. NPDC045701. NCBI lineage: Bacteria > Bacillati > Actinomycetota > Actinomycetes > Kitasatosporales > Streptomycetaceae > Streptomyces > Streptomyces sp. NPDC045701. Next base: position 6,109 of record NZ_JBWKJV010000044.1, read on the forward strand.
GGGCCCGGCTCGCGCGACCGCCCGTACCGCTGAGCGGGTGCGCACCCGGGCCGGATGCCCGCCCGGGTGATCTCGTCCCGTGCGGCCCTGCCGGTGCCGAGGGCCTTTGTATCCTCGGCAGGCGCGACACCGACGCGGTACCTGCGAGAGGAAACACCATGACCACCGAGCTGAGCCCCGACGCACTGACCGGGCTCCTCGAGCGCGCCCGCCGCGACTACCGGGAACTCGCGGGGCGCGGCCTCTCGCTCGACCTCACCCGGGGCAAGCCCGCGCCGGAGCAGCTCGACCTCTCCGAGGCGCTGCTGGGCCTGCCCGGCGACCGGTACACCGCCGCGGACGGCACGGACGTACGCAACTACGGCGGGCTGCAGGGGCTGCCCGAGCTGCGGGAGATCTTCGCCGGGCTCCTCCAGGTTCCGGCCGCGCAGCTGCTCGCGGCCGGCAACTCCAGCCTGGAGCTGATGCACGACTGCCTGGTGCACGCCCTGCTGAGCGTGCTGCCGGGCGCCGGGTCGCGCTGGGTGGAGCAGGAGCGGATCGCCTTCCTGTGCCCGGTGCCGGGGTACGACCGGCACTTCGCGCTCTGCGAGCGGTTCGGGATCGACATGATCCCGGTACCGATGACCCCGGACGGCCCCGACATGGACGCCGTCGAGCGGCTGGTCGCCGAGGACCCGGCGGTCAAGGGCATCTGGTGCGTACCGAAGTACAGCAACCCGGACGGTGTCTGCTACAGCGACGCGACCGTGGCGCGGCTCGCCGCGATGAGCACCGCCGCGTCCGACTTCCGGATCTTCTGGGACAACGCCTACGCCGTGCATCACCTCACCGACGAGCCCGTCGAGATCGCCGATCTGCTCGCCGCCTGCGAGGAGGCCGGGAACCCGGACCGCGCCTTCGTGTTCGGATCCACCTCGAAGATCACCGCCGCTGGGGCGGGCGTCGCCTTCTTCGGCTCGTCGCCCGCCAACGTACGGTGGCTGCTCGCCAACAGCGCCAAGCGGTCCATCGGCCCCGACAAGGTCAACCAGCTGCGGCACGCCCTGTTCCTGCGGGACGCCGACGGGGTGCGGGCCCACATGGAGCGCCAGCGCGCCCTGCTGCGGCCGAAGTTCGACGCGGTGGCGCGGATCCTCGACGCCGAGCTCGGCGGCACCGGTCTCGCCACCTGGACCTCACCCGAGGGCGGCTACTTCGTCACCCTCCAGGTGCCCGACGGCTGCGCCAAGGAGGTCGTACGCCGGGCCGCCGACGCGGGCATCGTGCTCACCCCGGCGGGCGCCACGCACCCGTACGGCGACGACCCGCGCGACGCGATCATCCGGATCGCGCCCAGCTACCCGGCGCTCGCGGAGCTGGAGCAGGCGATCGAAGGACTGGCCGTGTGCGTCCGGCTGGTGGGGTACGAGCAGCGGGCCCGCTGAACAGGGTCGGGCGTCCGAGCCGTGCCGGGGCGGCGCGCGGCGGCCCCGGCACATCCCGGGGCGTTCACAGGTCCGGCGTGCGGTGTCGGCGAACGCGCGGGCCAGTGGCGTGAGGGCGCCCCGGCCGCGCACGGCCCGGCCCGGCGTGGGCCGCGTCGAGGTGCGCCCGCGAGGCGGAGCTGGTCCGTACGGCCAGGTCCTGGCCCGCGAGCACCGACCCAGGGTGTCGCTGGGGTCCGGGGGAGTGAATCCTCGGATGACCTGGTGGCCGGGGCGCGGCGGAAGGACGTCGCCGGGGTGCCCCGCGCGGCAACCCGTCCATCCTTCGCACCCCACGGGCCCCGGCGAAGGGCGGACGGGTGCCGACCCACCCGCGGCGGCCCCGGCGGCGGGACGCCGGGCGGACGGTTCCGAGCCGGTCTCCAGCGCCGCTGCAGGGCGAAACGGCAGGCTGGAAGCGATCGGCGCGGCCACCGGGCCGGCCGTCTCGAAGGGAGTATCCATGTCTCAGCCGGTCGGGACCCTGCCCACCCAGGTCACCGGGGACCTCTACGCCGAGGTGCAGACCTTCTACGCCCAGCAGATGCGGCGGGTCGACGCGCTCGACATCGAGGGCTTCGCCGACACCTTCACCGAGGACGGCGAGGTGGTGCACGCGGGCGGCCACCGGCAGCGCGGCCGGGCCGAGATGATCGCGGGCATGCGGGCGAGCCTGCCCCGCTACCAGGACATCGCCGTGCGGCACTGGTTCGGGCACCTGATCATCGAGCCGGACACGGCGGACGCCGACCTGCTGCGCGTCTCGTACTACACCCTCGTCACCCAGACCGACCGCGAGGGCAAGGTGAACTTCCAGCCGACCTTCACCGTCGAGGACGAGCTCGTCCGGCGCGACGGCCGGCTCCTGACCCGCTCGCGCGTCATCCACCGCGACACACCGGCCGCACCGCCCGCCGCCTGAACCCGCGCATGGGAATGGGGCCCCCGGGGAGGGGCCCCATTCCCATGGAACCGGGCGGTCAGTCGATCCCCCGGCAGATGTGCGGCTCCACGTCGTCGTCCGCCTCGCCCGCCAGCAGCAGCAGCGGTACCAGGAAGGCGTCATCGGGGACCGGCTCGTACGGTGTCCTCTCCCGGCGTTCCAACAGGCTCGTGACCATGTCCGTCTCCTCTCGGGTGTGTCAGGCGTGGCACGTGGGCAGCGCTCCGTGGAAGGCGACCATCTCCTGGAACGAGGTGAGCACGTCGATCCGCGCGGCCGGCGGCAGGCCGTCCAGCTCGGCGTACGCCCGGTGCAGGTTCCCCACCAGCCGCTCGGAGTCGACCAGTTCCTTGAACCGTCCGAGGTCGGCCCGGTGCGCGGCCCGGAGCGGCGTCAGCCCGTCCCGCACCCCCTCCTCCGCGAGCCGCTGGAGCCAGCGCAGGTAGTCCTCCGTCTCGTCCAGCAGCTCCGGCCCGCCGACCGGCCCGTGACCCGGCACGACCGTACGGGCGCCCAGGGCGCGCAACCGGTCCAGGGCCCGCAGCGATCCGCTGATCGAGCCGAAGAGCACGAACGGCGTGACCCCCGACCAGACGACGTCCCCGGTGAACAGCACCGACCGCTCGGGCACCCACGCCACCACGTCGTTGGCCGTGTGCGCCGGCCCGACGTGCAGCAGCTCGGTGCGCAGGCCGCCCGCGTACAGGGTCAGCGAGCCGCGGAACGTCAGTGTGGGCAGCACCAGGGGCGTCTCGCCCCACTCGACGCCGGGCCACAGCTGCCGCAGGCCAAGCCCCGCCTCCGCCGAGTCGGCGCGGGTCCCCTCGTGGGCGACGACCACGGCGCGCGGCGTGAACTGCCCGTTGCCGAAGGTGTGGTCGCCGTGGAAGTGGGTGTTGACGACGAGGTCCACCCCGCCCGGTGCCACGCGCTCGACCTCCGCGCGCAGCCGCCGGGCACGCGTCTCGGTCGCGGCGGTGTCGACCAGGACGGTCCGGCCCTCACCGACGACGAGTCCGGCGTTGTTCAGGCACCATCCGCCGTCCGGCTGGACGAACGCGTACACCCCGTCCGCCACCTCGCGCAGCGAACCCGCACCGCCCGTCGGGGCCCCGGTCCCGGTGCTCACGCGGCCTCCGCCCGGGGCGCCTCCGGCAGCCGGGTGAAGCGGCCCCGGTGGAACACCAGCGGATCCGGCTCGCCCGGCCCGCCAGCCAGGGCCACTACGCGGCCGAGCAGCAGCGTGTGGTCACCGGCCTCGTACTGGGCGTCCAGCACGCACTCGAAGTACGCCTCGGCGGACGGGATCACGGCATTGCCGGTGACCCCCTCGACGGCGGCCAGCCGCAGCATCGCGGCCTGACCCTCCGACCGGTCGGGGCGGCAGAACTCCTGGGCGAGGTCGCGCTGCGCCTCGGTGAGCACGTTCACCGCGAAGCTCCCCGACCGCACCACCCGGGGGCGCATCCGGCCGTCGGCCTTGACCGACACGAGGATCAGCAGCGGGTCGAGGGACACCGAGGTGAGGCTATTGAGGGTGATCACGGCCGTGTCGTCGGCGCTGCCCTGGGTGAGCAGCGTGACACCGGTGGGAAACCGGCCCATCACGGACCGGAATACGGCCAGATCGGGCTCGGCGAGCATTGCGCCTGCAACTGTCATGTTCGGGGCTCCGTCTCTGTCGGCGCGGCATGGGTGGGGAGGGGCGGGCGGGTCAGTAGTTGCCGAGTCCGCCGCAGACGTTCAGCGCCTGGGCGGTGATCGAGGCGGCGAGGTCGGAGGCGAGGTAGCCGACCAGCCCCGCGACCTCCTCGGGCGTGGAGTAGCGGCCGAGCGGGATCTTCGCGTTGAACTTCTCCTGGATCGCGTCCTCGGTCACGCCGTAGTGGCCCGCGTAGCCCTGACGGACGCGCTGCGCCATTGGCGTCTCGACGTAGCCCGGGCAGACGGCGTTGACGGTGATGCCGCTCTTGGCGAGCTCCTTGCCCACCGCCTTGGTGAAGCCGACCACACCGTGCTTGGAGGCCGAGTACGGCGCGGCGAGCTCCACGCCCTGCTTCCCCCCGGTGGAGGCGATGTTGATGATCCGGCCCCAGTCGCCGTCCCGCATCCGGCCGGTGCTGAGCACCTCGCGGGTGACACGGAAGGTGCCGTTGAGGTTCGTCTCGATGACGTCGTCCCACACGGAGTCGGCCAGCTCGGCCGTGACCCCGCCGCCGCCCCGGCCGGCGTTGTTGACGAGGACGTCGATGCGCCCGTACACCTCCACCGCGGACCGGACGGCGGTGCGGATCTGGTCGAGGGAAGTGACGTCGCACACCGCGCCGTCGACCTCCAGACCCTCCTCCCGCAGCCGCTTGACCATGGTGCGTACGCTCTCCTCACCGCGGGCCACCCCGAACACCGCCATGCCCTGCCGGGCCAGCAGCTCGGTGACGGCGAGGCCGATCCCGCTGGTCGCGCCGGTGACGAACGCCACCCGTCGTCCCGCCTGTGTCATGGTGCTCTCCCGTTCCCCTAGGTCGTGTGGTGCTGCTCTGGGTGGGGACGACCGTGACCGGGCAGCCTCGGGCGGCTCTCGACGACGGGTGGAGGAGGGCCGGAGCGCCGCCTTCGAGCGGTACTCGACATCGGGCCTAGCGGGCGGCGCGAGCGTGGGGGGTGTTCCGTGCGGCGACCGGTGACCGTGACCGGCCCGCCACATGCCCGGGACACCGGGCGGCAGCAGGTGACACCCGGCGAGATCGAGCGAGGAGGCCCCGTGCCCGAACAGCAGCAGACCCTTCCCGATGTACGGAAGTCGGTGACCGTGGCGGCCACGCCAGAGCACTGCTTCGCCGTCTTCACCGAGCGGCCCAAGGACTGGTGGCCCCCCTCCCACATCCTGGTCAAGAAGGAGCGGGCCGGTCTCGCCTTCGAGCCGGGCGTCGGCGGCCGCTACTACGAGTGGGACGTCGACGGCAACGAGATCGCGTGGGGCCGCGTCCTCGAATGGGAGCCGGGCCGCCGGCTCGCCATGACGTGGCGGATCGACCCCAACTGGCAGTCCATCACGGACGACGAGAAGGCCAGCGAGATCGAGGTCGACTTCGAGGCCGTGGACGCGGGCCACACGCGCGTGACGCTGGCGCACGTCAAGCTGGACAAGCACGGCGAGGGCGCCGAGCGGATCTTCCGGGCGCTGGACGGGCCGAGCCCCGGCGAGACCCTGGAGCTCTTCGCCAAGGCCGTCGCGAACGGTCCCCGGTCGTGAGCGGCACAGTGAACGGGACGCGTCCCGCCCGTGCCGCCGCCCCGGCCGCCGGTACGTCCGGGACGGGCCCGGCTCCGGCTGCCGGTACGTCCGGGGCGGTCGCGACTCCGGCCGCCGGTGACGCCGGCACCGCTCCGGCTCCGGGCGCCGGTACGTCCGGCACCGGTCTCGCCCAGGCCGCGGAGAAGGTACGGATCCTCGCCGCCGAGTACGCCGCCGACGCCGACGCCGACCGCGCCATGCGCCGCGAGGTGGTCGACGCGCTACGCGAGGCCGGCTTCGCGCGGCACTTCGTCGCCTCGCGGTTCGGCGGGACCGAGGGCTCGTTCGCCGAGCTGACGTCCGCCGTCATGACGGCCGGCGAGGGCTGCGCCGCCACCGCGTGGTGCGCCTCGCTGTCCGCGTACTCCGCGCGCTTCGCCGCCCACCTGCCCGAGGAGGGGCACCACGCGCTGTGGGGCGACAGCCCGGACACGGTCGTCGCCACCGCCCTGATGCCGGTCGGCCGCGCCCGGCGGGCGGACGACGGCTGGCACCTCAGCGGCCAGTGGGCGTACGTCAGCGGCATCGACTTCGCCGACTGGGCGCTGGTCTGCGCCGTCGTCCCCGGCGCCGGGGAGGGCCCGCCGCAGCTGCGGTTCTTCGCGCTGCCCCGCGGCACGTACACCGTGCGCGAGACGTGGGACAGCGTCGGCATGCGCGCCACGGGCAGCCACACCGTCGTGGTGGACGACGTCCGGGTACCCGACCACCTCTCGTTCGACCGCGCGGACATGCTGAGCGGCCGCAACGCCACCTCGGTCCTGCCCGCCCACAACGTCCCCTTCCAGGCGGTCGGCGGGCTGACCTTCATCGCCCCCGTGGTCGGAGCGGCCACCGGCGCGCTCGCGGCCGCCGCGGGCACCCTCACCGGCCGCAAGCGCAGCCAGACGGGTGAGCTGAAGCTGGTCCGCGCCTCCGGGCGGATCGACGCGGCCCGGCACCTCGTCCTGGAGAACGCCGGCGTGCTCGACGGGCGGCTCTTCACCCCCGAGCACATGGCGCGCAACGAGCGCAACGCCACCTTCGCGGCCGAGCTCCTCCAGGAGGCCGTCGGCCTGCTGGTCGGCGCCGCGGGGACCGGCGGGCTGGGCGAGGGCCAGGCGCTGCAGCGCTTCTGGCGGGACGTCACCTCGGCGACCAGCCATGTCGCGCTGCAGTACGACACCGCCGCGCGGAAGAACTACTCGGCGGTGCTGCTCGGCCCGGAGGACTGAGCGGCGGTACGACGGAGGAGGGGGCGCCCGGGACAGCGTGGTCCGGGGCGCCCCCTCCTTCCGCGCGTTCCCGGGCGGCCCCCGCGCGGGGGCAACGGCTCGAGGAAGGGCCGACCCGGCCTCCATCGTCCCTTCCTAGGGTGCTGCGTGACTGTAGCGGCCCAAGCGGAGGTGTCACCATGACTGCCCCTCAGGAGACGGACGTCTTCCCCCTCACCGGCTCGACCTACCGTGGTCCCGCCCCGCGGTACGCGGAGCTGCGGGCGGAGCAGCCCGTGGTGAAGGTGCCGACGGCGGGCGGTGTGGACGCCTGGCTGATCACCCGGTACGAGGACGTGCGCCGCCTGTCCGCGGACCCGCGGCTCAGCCGCGCCCTCGCCTGCGGGCCCGGAGCGCCGCGCATCGGCGGGACGATGCACACGACGCCCGAGATGATCATTTCGCTGGACTCGCCCGAGCACTCCCGCCTGCGCAAGCTGGTCGCCGGTGCCTTCACGCTGCGCCGCGTCGAGCGGATGCGGGCCAACGTGCAGAAGGTCACCGACGAACTGCTCGACGACATGCAGGCCAAGGGCGGCACCGTCGACCTGGTGCAGCAGCTGGCCCTGCCCCTGCCGCTGACCGTCATCGGCGAACTGCTCGGGGTGCCGTCGGAGGACCTGCGCAAGTTCGAGAAGTGGGCCCGCGCCTTCGCCACGGTGGACGACCGGGCGGGCGGCGAGGAGTCCCTGAACGGCCTGGCGAAGCTGAGCGAGTACATCGTGGGGCTGATCGCCGAGAAGCGGGCGAACCCCACCGACGACATGCTGTCCGAGCTGATCGCCGCCCGCGACAACGACGACCGGCTCAGCGAACCCGAACTGGTCACCTTCGGCTTCACCCTCATCGGCGCCGGCTTCGACACCACGGCGAACCAGCTCGCCAACTCGGTGCTGGCCCTGCTGGCGGACGGCCAGGAGCAGTGGCGGTGGCTGGCCGAGGACCGGGGCCGCATCCCCACCGCGGTCGAGGAACTGCTGCGCCACGTCAACCTGTTCGCCACCGACACCTCCGGCTTCCCGCGCATCGCGGCGGAGGACATCGAGGTCGGCGGGGTCACCATAGAGAAGGGCGACGCGGTCCTGCTCGCGCTCGCCTCCGCCAACCGGGACGAGACCGTCTTCCCGGACGCCGACCGGCTCGACCTGGCCCGCGAGCACAACCCGCACATCTCCTTCGGGCACGGCGTCCACTACTGCCTCGGCAAACACCTGGGGCGGATGGAGATGGAGATCGCCCTCGACGGCCTGGTACGGCGCTTCCCCGACCTGCGGCTCGCCGTGCCGGAGAGCGAACTGCCGTGGCACAACGGCGAGATCAACCACACGCTCACCAGCCTCCCGGTCACCTGGGGCGCGTGACGTCGGGACTTCCCCTCCGGGGCGCCGCGAGCACGTCGCGGCGCCCCGGAGGCGTACGTACGCGCGGGCTTCCGGACACGTACCGACGCGCGCGTACGGCGCTCACGACCCGGGACGGACCCGCGCACGACCGCCCGGACCCGCGGGCAAGGACGCGAAAGCCGGTCCCGGCCACCGAGGGGTGGCCGGGACCGGCTTTTCGGTCCCGCCGCGCGGGGTCAGCCCGCGTCCTTCACCGGGCCCATGACGGCGAACCGCGCGCCCTGGTCGTCGGAGACCAGCGCCGAGCGTCCGAAGGGGCTGTCGGACGGCTCACGGCTCACACTGCCGCCCAGCTCGCGCACCTTGGCCACGGCCGCGTCGGTGTCCTCGACGGAGAAGTAGACGAGGGCGTGTGCCGGGACCTCCTCCGGGATGAACGCGCCCATCTGGAGGCGGCCGGCGGTCGGCTGCTGCGCGCCGGGCGCGAACCACAGCTTGAAGTCGAACTCCGTGCCCTCCGAGATCTGCTGTCCCTTGAAGCCGAACACCGTCTCGTAGAAGGGGTCGACGTCGGCCTTGGCGCGGGTGTAGATCTCCGGCCAGAAGAACGAGCCGGGAGCGCCCTGGAGCTCGAAGCCCGCGCGCGTCCCGGGCTGCCACGCGCCGAAGGCGGCGCCGCCGGGGTCGACGGCCTGGAGCACGCTGCCCGCGTCGGCGACGGGGAAGGGGCCGCCGGTCACCTTGCCGCCGGCCTCCGCGACGCGGCGCGCCAGGTCCGCCACGTCGGGCGTGGAGAAGTACAGGTTCCAGGCGGTGGACGCGCCGCCCTGCGCGGGCGCGAGCGCCGCCACGTTCCTGCCGTCCTTGAGCGCCGGCGTGTAGTGCCCGAACGCCTCGGCACCGGCCTCGAACGTCCAGCCGAACAGCTCGCCGTAGAAGCGCTTGCCGGCCTCCAGGTCGGCCACGGTCAGGTCCACCCAGCAGGGGGTTCCAGCATCGAACGAGGTCATGTCCTGCCTCTCTCGGTCGCGTACGGGGTACACGTCGTCACGGTCGTCTGGACGGTATCCGCGGCGCCTCGAGCCCCGGACGAGCCGCGCCCGCGCCCCGCTCGTGGGGGAGCGGGACGCGGGCGCGCGGCGGGGGAGAGGCCTCAGCGGGCGGCGGCCACCCGGTCGCCGGAGCTGCTCACGGTCACCGGACCCAGCAGGGCGCCGGTCTTCTCGTTCTTGGTGAACGCGACCGCCGTCGTGGTGAACTTGTCGCCCTTGAGCCGGCCCATGTGGACGGCGTGGACCGTGCCCGGGTAGACACCCTCGGCGGGCTCCTCCGGGCCGTCGTGGGTGATGTAGAAGGAGAACGAGCCGTCCGGCCGGGCGGTCCAGTAACCGCTGCCCGGGTACTCGGGGTTGCCGTTCTCGTCGCGCGCGCCGTCCGTGGTGAGCGTGTGGTCCGCGGCGAACGTGAACCGCGAGACGGTTCTCGCCGCGCCGGGACCGGTGCCTATGGTCACGGTCGTCTCCCAGGTGCCCGCGAGGACCGGCTGCTGCTTCTCGTCCTCGGGCGCGGCGGTCGCCGTGGCGGTCCCGGCGCCGACGAGGGCCACCGTCATGGCGAGCCAGACACCGGTGGTACGCAGGGAGCGCCGGCCGGCACGGGCGGACGGAACGAGGGTCGTGTTACGCATGGGAGAGCCTTTCCTGTGGTCTGCGGACGTGGGTCTTGAGGTCGAAGCCCGGTTGCCGGACCTCGTCGGCGGTCAGCTCCGCGCCCGAGGCGAGCAGCCGCCGGGCGATGCCGTGGTCGGCCGGCCGGTTCACCGACTCGACGCCGATCAGCCGGTCCCGGCGGAAGCAGAAGACGGAGAAGCGGCCGCCGTCCGGGTCGCCCGCGACGACGGTCTCGTCCTGGCCGGCGGTGAGCCCGGCGATCTGGAGCCGCAGGCCGTACTGCTCCGACCAGAACCAGGGGACGGCCGTGTACGGCACGCGGTCGCCGCAGATCCCCGCGGCGACGACCTTGGCCTGGTCGGAGGCGTTCTGGACCGACTCCAGCCGGATGTGGCGGCCCGCGTGCGGGCTGGGGAAGCGGGCGCAGTCGCCCAGGGCGTAGACGTCGGGGTCGTCCGTGCGCAGGTGGGCGTCGACGATCACGCCGTCACCGACCTGGAGCTCGGCGACGGCGGCCAGTTCGGTGTTCGGCAGCACGCCGATCCCGACGACCACCAGGTCGGCGGGGATGCGTTCGGCGCCGTCGAGCTCCACGACCTCCACCCGGCCGGCCGGGTCCCCCCACAGGGCGGTCACCTCGCGGCTCAGCAGCACCCGGACGCCCGCGCCGGTGTGCTCGGCGACCAGGCGTGACGACATCGCCGGGGTGAGCGCCCGGGCCAGCGCGCGGGACTGCGCCTCCACGACCGTCACGTCGTGGCCCAGCCTGCGGGCGGTGGCGGCCAGTTCGAGCCCGATGAACCCCGCCCCGATCACCACGAGGCGGCGCGGCGGGCCGGTCAGCCGCTTGCGCAGGCCCTGGGCGTCGGCCAGGCCGCGCAGCGTCAGCACCCCGGACAGCGAGCCCGCGCCCGGCACCGGCAGCGTGCGGGGGCGGGCGCCGGTGGCGAGGACGAGGCTGTCGTACGGCAGGGTCGCACCCGTCTCCAGGAGGACCGTCCGCCGCTCCCGGTCGATCTTCGCCGCCCGGGTCCCCGACACCAGTTCGATGTTCTGGGCGGCGAAGAAGGCACGCGGGCGCAGTGCGAGGTCCGCGCCGGCCGTGTCCCCGGTGAGGAACCCCTTCGACAGGGGCGGCCGCTGGTACGGCAGCACGGGTTCCTCACCGACCAGTGTGATCGGGCCAGGGTACCCGCGGGCGCGCAGTGCCGCGGCGGTGTCGAGCCCGCCCTGGCCCGCGCCGATGACGACGACTCCTCGCGGGCCCATCAGCTCTGCGCCTCCGGCAGGTGCACGACGAGCCCGTCGAGCGCCTCCGTCACCGGCAGCTGGCAGCTCAGCCGGCTGTGCTCGGTACGCTCGCAGGCCGTCCCGTACAGGACGTCGTCCTCGACGGAGTCCATCTCCGGCAGCGGCAGCGAGTTCGCCTCGTCGACGTAGACGTGGCAGGTGCCGCACTGGGCGGACCCGCCGCACTGGGCCTCGATGCCCTCGATGTTGTTCAGCTTCGCACCACGCATGACCGTGTTGGGCGCCTCGACATCGACGATGGTGACGGTGCCGTTCGGATGCTTGTACGTGATCTTGGCCATGCGCTCTCCTCTGGAGTGTCGACCGGCTGGCGGAGATACGGCCAGGACTGTGACGACGCTCCCTGGGGGCACGGTGGAGCGGTCCTCGAAGCGCCGGACGGCTCGACCCGACCGCTATCGGGGTTCGATCGGCCGCGCGCAGCGTGCCGCCATGACTGCTGCCCGGACGCCGAACACGGCCGCCCCACCCACCCCGTCCGCCTCCCGCGCCACGACCGGCACCCGGCTCCGGCTCGTGCTGGTCGCCTGCTGCCTGGGCCAGTTCATGAACGTGCTGGACGCCTCGGTGGTGAACGTGGCCCTGCCGGTCATCGCCGAGGACCTGCGCTTCGACCGGCACAACCTGCAACTGGTCAACAACGCCTACACCGTGGTCGTCTGCGGGTTCCTGCTGCTCGGGGGCCGCCTCGCCGACCTGTTCGGGCAACGCCGGATCTTCCTGTGCGGGGTCGCCCTCTTCACCCTCGCCAGCACCGTCGGGGGAGCGGCGGACGACCCCACCACCCTCGTCCTCGCCCGCGCCTTCCAGGGGCTGGGGGCGGCGGTCATGGCACCGGCCACCCTCACCGTCCTCGGGACCACGTTCACCCGCCCCGACGCGCGCGCCAAGGCGTTCGGCTGGTGGAGCGCGGTCTCCGGGGCCGCCGGCGCGGCCGGGGTGCTGCTCGGCGGCGTCATCACCGAGTTCTTCTCCTGGCGGTGGATCCTGCTGATCAACCTGCCCATCGGCATCGCGCTGTTCACCGCCGTGTGCTGGGTGGTGCCCGAGTCCCCGGCCCGGCAGGAGCGGCGCACCCTCGACGTACCCGGAGCCGTGACCGTGACGCTCGGCCTGATGGCCGCCGTCCACGGCGTGTCCGAGGCACACGTGCACGGCTGGGGCTCGGTACGCGTCCTCGGGCCGCTACTGGGCGGAGCGGCCCTGCTCGCCCTGTTCCTGGTCATCCAGGCCCGGTTCGCGAAGCACCCGCTGGTCCCGCTCGGGATCTTCCGCAACCGCGCGGTCGCCGCCGCGAACCTCGTGGCCTTCTTCGGCATCGCGGCCCTCTTCAGCACCTTCTACTTCTTCACCCTGCTGCTCCAGCAGGTCCTCGGCTACAGCCCGCTCCGGACCGGCCTCGGCTACCTGCCGCTGTCCCTGGGCATCGCCCTCGGCGGCTGGGGCATCGCCTCCGTGGTGCCCCGCAGCGGCCCCCGCCCGGTGCTGATCGGCGGGCTCACCCTGTCCAGCGCCGGCCTGCTGTGGCTGTCCGGGACGGACGCGGGCTCCTCGTACACCGCCGACGTGCTCGGCCCGGTGCTGCTCCTCGGATTCGGCATGGGCGCCGTCCTCAACGCGACGACCAACGCGGCCACCGCCGGCCTGCCCGCGCACCAGGCCGGGCTGGCGTCCGGCCTGCTCAACACCACCCGCCAACTGGGCAGCGCCGTGGGCCTGGTCACCCTCGCCGCGCTGTCCACCGCCCGCATCGACGGCACAGGCGCCGGCGGGACGGCGTCCCCCGACGCCCTCGCCTCCGGGTACGGGACGGCGCTGACCGGCGCGGCCCTGTTCGCCGCCGCGGGGGCGCTGGCCGCCCTCGCCGTACCGGTCAGGGAGCGGTCCAGAGCGTCTCGAGGCGACACCGAGAGGCTGGCCTCCTGACGAGAACGGAGGTTTGCGGTGGTCAACGAGTTCCGCACACAGCGACCGCAGTGGTCGCCCGCGCCGCACGACGACACGCTCGAGCACGCCACGATCGAGGTGCCCCGCGACTACGCCGATCCCGGGGGCGAGCGGCTCACGCTCGCCCTCAGCCGCCGCCGCGCCACCGCTCCCGAGCGGCGGCGCGGCATCCTGCTGGCGGTCAACGGAGGCCCCGGCGGCGACTGGGGACACGGCCGCGCGTTGCCCGACAAGTACGCCGGCACCCCGCTGCACGAGGTGTACGACCTGATCGGCTTCGACCCGCGCGGCACCGGCGCCTCCACCCCCCTGCACGCCGAAGTGACCGTGCCGCGGGCGCCGTTCGACTCCCGGCCGCCCGACTCGGCGTTCGCCACCCTCGCCGAGGACATGCGGCTGCGCGAGGAGGCGTGCGCACGGGCGGGCGGCGAGCTGCGCCCGCACATCAGCACCCGTAACACCGCCCGCGACATGGACGTCGTCCGCGCCGTCCTCGGCGAGGACAAGCTGAACTTCGTCGGGTACGCGTACGGCGCCTACGTCGGCGCGGTGTACGGCAGCATGTTCCCCGAACATCTGGACCGCAGCGTCCTCGACTCGTGCGTCAACCCGGACTGGACCTGGCGCGAGCAGTTCCTGTGGCAGGGCGACGCGGTCCAGCGCAACGTCGACCGGTGGGCCGCCTGGACCGGTGAGCGCCACGGCCACTTCGGGCTGGGCACCTCCGCCGCCCAGGTCCTCGCCACCGTCGAGGACGTGGTCGCCCTCCTCGAAGGGCTCACGCACGGGGTGCAGCTGCGCACCCTGTTCGACGGCGCCGTGGGCAACCGCGCCGCCGACCGCGGCCAGTGGACGGAGCTGGGCATCCTCGTGGGCCGGCTGCGGGAGACGGCCGGGGCGGGCGGCGACGGCGCGGGCGACGCGTGCCGGGGCCTGCTGTCGCAGCAGGGCACCTGGCGGCCCGGCGACAGCGAGGGGGACCTCCGGTGCGGCGTACTGGAGGCCATCACCCTGGAGCACGCCTGGCCCACCGACCTGGAGGTCTACTACCAGGACATGCGCGACTTCCGGAAGCGGTTCCCCTACGGGTACGGAGTGCTCCGCGCCCAGCCGTGGGTGGGCGCCTTCCGCGCCTTCGAGGCCCCCGAGGCCCCGGTGGAACTGACCCGCGACGGCTACCCGGCCGGGCTGGTCGTCCAGGCCGACGGCGACCCGATGGACCACTACGCGGGCGGCGTCGCCATGGCGGAGCGGCTCGGCCACCACCTGCTCACCATCGAGGACTCCGGCGAGCACGAGGTGTACGTCCTCGGCGGCAACCCGCGCGTCGACGAGGTGGTGCACCGCTACCTGGTGGAGGGCGTCCTCCCGCCGGCCCGGGTGTCCTGCCCCGGCGGCAGCCCGCGCCCCGACATCCCGGCGGACGCCGCCTGATCCGCCCCGCGCACGACGGGAGGGCCCGGTACCGATCGGTACCGGGCCCTCCCGTCGTGCCGCCGGGGCGGTCACCAGCGGACGGGCAGCTCCCACAGACCGTAGATCACGGCGCCCTCCTTGCGGGGGATCTCCAGGAAAGGCTTGGCGAGCTGGAGGGTCGGGATGCGCTGGAAAAGCTTGCTCCACACGATCTCCAGCTCCAGCCGCGCCAGGTCGGCGCCGATGCAGTGGTGCACCCCGTGCCCGAACCCCAGGTGCTTGCGGCTGCCGCGGGTGATGTCCAGCTTCTCCGGCTCCGGGAACACCTCGGGGTCGCGGTTGGCGGCCAGCCCGAGGCACAGGATGCCGTCGCCCTTGCGGATGACCTGCCCGCCGATCTCGATGTCCTCCAGGGCCACCCGCGGCACCGCGGTGTCGCCGATGGTCGCGAAGCGGACCAGTTCCTCGACCGCCGGGCGCACCAGCGACGGGTCGTTCATCAGCAGTTCGAGCTGGTCGGGGTTCTCCAGCAGGCAGGCGGTGCCCAGCGATATCTGACTGGCCGTGGTCTCGTGGCCGCCGTTCATCAGCAGCCGCACCATGTTGAACAGGTCGCGGTCGGTGTACTCCTCGCCGGACGCCTCGTAGTCGGCCATCGCCCGGCTGAGCAGGTCCTCGCCCGGCTCGGCCTTCTTCTGCTGGATCAGGTCGCTGATGTACGCGTTGACCTCGACGATCGCCGCCTGCCGCTCCTCGGTGGAGCTGTGGCCGCCGAGCAGCGCCGTACCGTGCTTGATGAAGAAGTCGTGCTGGTCCTGCGGGATGCCCAGCAGCTCGCAGATCACCGTCATCGGCACCGCCAGCGAGAAGACCCGGTGGAAGTCCACCGGGGGCTCCATCGCCAGCAGCTTGTCCAGGTGGTCGTCGACGATCTCCTCGACACGCGGCCGCAGGCGCTGCACCTGGCGGTTGGTGAAGGTGAGCGCGGCCTTGCGCCGGGTGTTGCTGTGGTCCTTGCCGTCGTACCCGATGAACGAGGTCTCGGTGCGGTACTCCGGCGGCGCGACGAAGTAGAACGGGAAGTTGTCGTGCTTGCGGGAGGCGCTGACCCGCGGGTCGGTCAGCAGCTCCCGTATGGTCTGGTAGCCGGTCACCGTCCAGATGCGCAGGCCGGACCCGTCCAGGGTGACCTGGGAGACGTCCTTCTCGATCATCTCGGCGTACTCCTTCGGCGGCGTGAAGGGGCACTGCCGCGCGTAGGGGAACGTCTTGGTCTCCGCCTCGGTGAGGGCGTCCGGCTCCATGGCACTGGTTGTCACGGTGAGTCCTTTCCGTTTCATGAGGGATCGGGCGAGAGAGCGTGGTACTAACGGCCGGCGATGTCCATACCGCCGTCGACGGTGATGATCTGCCCGGTGACCAGCGAGTCGGACGGCTCGGCGAGACGGGTGACCCAGACCGCGATGTCCTCCGCCTCGGCGACCCGGCCGAGCGGGATGGAGTGCGTCACCCCCGCGAACAGCCCCTCGACCTGCTCGTCCGACAGGCCGTTGGCGGCGTACGCCTCGGTGCGGACGAAGCCCGGGGCGACGGCGTTGACACGGATGCCCTTCGGGGCGAGCTCCGCCGCCCAGCTCCGGGTGAAGCTGTGCACGGCGGCCTTGCTGGCGGAGTAGAGCGAGCTCTCGGGGCCCGGGTTGTGGCCGCCCCGGCTGGAGATGAGGACGATGTGCCCGCCCGGGCCGCGCAGCAGCGGCAGCAGGTGGGTGGTCAGCAGGACCGGGCCGAGGACGTTGGTCTCCAGCACCTCCCGGGCCGTGCCCGCGTCGAGCGCCGCCAGCGGGGTGAAACGGAAGACACCGGCGTTGTGCACGAGGACGTCCAGTACGCCGCCGTGCTCCCGCACCGCCTCATGGACGGCTTCGGCGCCCACCTCGGTGGTGACGTCGGCGGTGACCGGCACGATCGCCGGGTGGAGCGCCGCCACCTCGGCGAGCCGCTCCTTGCGGCGGCCGGTGATGAGCACGGCGCCGGCACCGAGGCCCGCGAAGGCCAGCGCGGTGGCCCGGCCGATGCCGGTGCCCCCTCCGGTGACGACGACGGTCCGTTCGGCAAAAGGCTTGTCCGGCATGGCGATTTCCTCTCTCGGCCGGTGTATGACGGGCGGACGGATCCAGCCACGGGCCAGTACACCGGCTCCGGCTGGGGCGCCGGTCGAGCGGACGGGGAGCGGGCCGGATCCGGTCACTCCCCGTCGGTGAAACGCACCTCGGGCGCGGAGCAGCCGGCCGCGGCGAAGCCGAGCAACCGCATCCCCTCCTCGATCAGTTCGGCACGGGCCTCGCCGGTCAGCGGGGAGAACGGTTCCAGCACCAGGGTCGCCGAGCCGCGCCCGCGCTCGATCCGCCACATGCCGTGGACGAAACCGTCGACCAGGAAAGTCGGCCGGATCAGGCCGTTGCGGGTGAAGACCCGCCGGCGCTGCTCCTCCGTCAGGATCCGCGACCGGTCGGCGTGCGAGAGCAGGATGTTGTCGAAGTCGGGCAGGTACCGCACCGGTGCCGGGGTGCCGGCGTCCGGGCGCGGGGCGTCGGGCAGGTCGTACAGCGTCACACCGTTCTCGTCGCGGAAGGTGCGCAGGCGTGGCGCCAGCCGCCGTACCACCTCGGTCAGCCGGGTCAGGCCGGACCAGGTCTGCACGTCCTTCACGGACGCCGGCCCGAACGCCGCCAGGTACCGCAGCACGGTGCCGTCCGGCGTGTCGTCCTCGTCGAGGGACCGTCCCAGCCACGCCTCGGCGGTGGTGTGCACGGCCTGCCCGCTCTCGCCCCACAGTCCGCGGGGCGGGACCTGTACGAGGGGTTCGAGGTTGCGTACGGCGTTGGCCAGCGCGGACGGGTCCCGCCCGGGGAAGCGTTCGGCGAGCCGGGCGCCCAGCACGCCCAGCGTGAGCGGCTCCTTCTCGACCAGCTCGCGGCCGAGCGCGGCGACCTCCGCCAGGTCCAGGCCGGTGAGCAGCTTGCCGAAGGCGCCGGACAGCTGGCGCTCCAGCGGGCCGCGCAGCACCGGACGCAGCCGCAGGCAGTCCCGCGCGGTGACCAGGTGCAGGGTGCCGCGCATCAGGACCAGCCGCACCGCCTCCCGGTCCGCCACCAGCCGCGAGAGGTCCTCGATGCGGAAGCCGGCCAGCCGGGTCCACAGCCCGACGTACGGCGGGTCGGGGGCCTGCGCCTGCATCCCGACCAGGTGCTCCACCGCCGCCGAGGCGCCCATCCGTGAGCGCTCCAGCAGCAGTTGGCGGGCCAGCAGCGCCCGGTTCAGTTCCCTGCGGCCCAGCACGTCCGTGTGATCCGTCATGACCGTCCCTCTTTCGTGGAGCGTGACAGCGGCGGTGCCCCGGGACGTTCCACGGGGCACCGCCGCAGCGTACGGCCGAGCGCGCTCAGCTCAGCCTGACCAGTACGGTGCCGCTGTAGCGGCGTTCCATCAGCGCGACGAACGCCTCCGGCAGCGCGGGCACCCCGCCTTCGACGACCGTGTGCGGGAAGACGACGCGCCCCTCGCGCAGCCACGCGCCGAACCGGGCGTTCCAGTCCTCGATCTGGTCCGGGGTGTGCAGCGTGGCGAAGCCCCGCAGGCTCAGGTCCTTGGTGATGACCGACATCAGGGGCAGCCGCGGGCTGCCCCCGTCACCGTTTCCGTGCTGCCCGGCCAGGGCCCCGCACAGCGCGAACCGCGCCCCGCGCGAGGCGACCCGCACCGCGGCCTCGAACTGCTCGCCGCCGACGTTGTCGAAGACCACGTCGAGGCCGTCGGGCGCCAGCTCGGCGAGCCGGTCGGCCACCGGGCCGTCGTGGTAGTCGAAGGCGGCGTCGAAGCCCAGCTCGTCGACCAGGAAGTCGATCTTCTCCTTGGAGCCGGTGCTGCCGATGACCCGCTTGGCTCCCTTCAGCTTGGCGATCTGTCCCGCGAGGGCGCCGACGCCGTTGGTGGCGCCGGAGACGAACACGACGTCACCCTCGCGCACGTCCGCCGTACCGACCATGCCGTGCCAGGCCGTCGGGCCCTGCGACAGGAAGTACTCGGGCCCCGGCAGCAGGGACCGGTCACGCCGGAAGAACCCCTGGGCGGAGCCGACGGCGTACTCGCGCCACCCGGAGAAGTGCTCCACCAGGTCACCGACCGCCAGGTCCGGGCTGTTCGACCTGACCACCGTGCCGACGGTCCGGCCCCACATGGCGACGCCCGGCTGGAAGACCGGGATCGGCAGCTTGGTGTCGGGGTTCATCTGGTCGCGGGCCACCGAGCCCAGGGTCATCCAGTCGTTGCGCACGACGACCTCGCCCTCGCCCGGCTCGGCGAGGGCGGACTCGCCGAGCTCGAAGTGGGCGAGGGTGACCTCGTCCCGCGGGTACGAGGCCAGCCGGACCTCGCGGCTGGTCGCCGGCAGCTGTTCGACGGTCATGCGGTGCTCCTTGACAGTTCGACGGGAAGGGCGAGCAGGTTGTGGTTCACGTCTCCGGCCCGCCAGATCAGTTCGTGCTCGCCGACCGCGAGCCGCGCGTCGGGGAAGCGACGGGTCAGCTCCTCGAGCGCCACCGCGAGTTCCAGGCGCGCCAGCGGCGCCCCCAGGCAGCGGTGGATGCCGTGGCCGAACGCGAGGTGGGGGTTGTCGGCCCGCCCGAAGTCGGCGCGGTCGGGGTCGGGGAAGACGGCCGCGTCGCGGTTGGCCGAAGGGAAGGCCACGAACACCGCCTCGCCGGCGGGGATCACCACCCCGCCGACCGTCACGTCCTCGGTGGCGATACGCGGCAGCCCCGAAGTGTCGTTGCCGTTGAGGTTCACCGTGCGCAGCAGTTCCTCCACCGCGGCCGGGACGTCCTCCGGGTGCTCGCCCAGCCGCCGCCACACGTCCCGGTGGCGGGCGAGCAGCGTGGCGGTGAAGTTGCCGATCTGGCCGGCGGAGGAGTCGAACCCGGCACCCAGCAGGGTGAAACCGAGCCCGACCAGCTCGTCGAAGCCGAGCCGGTCACCGCCGTCCGCCTCCGCACCGGCGGGGGAGCCGCCCGGCAAGCCCGTGTCCGCCTCCGCGTCCGTGCCGTCGCCGAGCCGCGCGGCGATCAGGGCGGACAGCACGTCGTCGGCGGGTTCCGCCTGCTTCGCCGCCACCAGCCCCGCGATGTACGCGCCCAGCTTCTCGCCGCCCTCCGCCGCCCGCTCCGGCGGCGCGGACACGTCCGCGAACTGCCGTACCCAGGCGTGGAAGCGGTCCCGGTCGGCCTCGGGAACCCCGAGGAGCTCGCAGATCACCGTCATGGCGAGCGGCGCCGCGAACCCGGCCACCAGATCGGCCGGACCCGGGCCGGACTTCTCCAGCTCGTCCAGCAGCCGGCCCGCGACCTCCCGCACCCGGGGGCGCATCCCCTCGACGCGGCCCGGCGAGAAGGCCTGCTCGGCCAGCGCCCGCAGCCGGGTGTGGTCCGGCGGGTCCAGCGAGACGATCATGCCGGGCGGCGCCTGGAAGAGCCCGCTGAACCGCGGCGCGTCCGGCGCGTACGAAGCGGCCCGGCTGAAGCGCGGGTCGTCCAGCACGCGGATCACGTCCTCGTGGCGGGTGACCAGCCACGCGTGGCCGCCGCCCCGCCACGCCACCCGGACCACCGGCCGCTCGGCACGCAGGCGGGCGAACAGGGGCGCGGGGCCCCGGTGGCTGGACCCGGGGAAGGGGAACTCGGGCAGCTCCGGGTCGTCGGCCCGCCCTGCCGTACGGGAGCTCATCGTCAGGCCCTCCCGGACCGGGCGAGCGGGCGGAAGAAGGAACGCAGTTCGTCCACCAGCAGCTCGGGCTGCTCCAGCGCGGGGAAGTGGCCGCCGGTCTTGTGGTCGGTCCAGCGGCGGAGGTCGGTGAACCGGTGCTCGCACCAGGCGCGGGGCATCCGCGCGTCCTTGGGGAAGACCGAGCACGCCGTGGGGACGTCCACCGGCCCGAGCTCCATCCTGTTGTGGCTCTCCCAGTAGATCCGCGCCGAGGACGCGGCCGTGCCGGCCAGCCACGCGAGCGTCACCACGTCCAGCAGCCGGTCGCGGGACACGACCTTCTCCAGGTCGCCGTCGTGGTCGCTCCACGCCCAGTACTTCTCGACGATCCAGGCCAGCTGGCCGACCGGTGAGTCGGTGAGCGCGTAACCGAGGGTCTGCGGCCGGGTGGACTGGAGGGCCGAGTAACCGCCCTCGTGCTGCTGGAACTCCTTAAGCGCCGCGAGGCCCGCCAGGTCCCGCTCGTCGAGCGCCACCTGCTGCTGCGGCGGCTTCGCGAACGGCATCGCCAGGTGGATGCCGAGCAGGTGCTTCGCGTCGATGCCGCCCAGGGCGCCGGTGACGAAGGAGCCCCAGTCGACGCCGTGCGCCGCGTACCGCTCGTACCCGAGCCGCGCCATCAGCGCCGCCCAGGCCGCCGCCGTGCGCTCCACCGTCCAGCCGGTGGCGGTCGGTTTGTCGCTGAACGCGTACCCGGGGAGGGACGGGCACACCACGTGGAAGGCGTCCGCCGGGTCGTCCGGGTCGGTCAGCGGGCCGATCAGGTCGAGGAACTCGATCACCGAACCGGGCCAGCCGTGACTGAGCAGCAGCGGCACCGCGTCCGGGTGCGGGGAGCGCACGTGCAGGAAGTGGATGCCCAGGCCGTCGATCTCGGTACGGAACTGGGGCACGGCGTTCAGCCGCGTCTCGGCCGCCCGCCAGTCGTAGGAGTCGCGCCAGTACGCGGCCAGATCGCGGAGGTGGTCGAGCGGCACGCCCTGCGACCAGTCGTCGACGGTCTCCGCCTCCGGCCACCGGGTGCGCGCGAGACGGTCCTTGAGGTCGGCGAGATCCGCGTCCGGGATCTCGGCCCTGAAGGGCGTGAGCGCGGTACTCATGGGTGAGCTCCTCCTGTGCTGCCGAAGGCTGGATGCCACCGCACGCTAGGGATCCGCGCTCGAGGCGGGGTCGAACAGCCGGCCGTCCGGCCGCGACGACCGGGCGGGTGACGGGCGGGCCGACCGGCGCGCGAGCGGAACACGAGCGACCGCCCCCACCGTGCGCCGTGCCGTGCCGTGCCGTGCCGCGCGCCCCGACGTGCCGTACGACGTGCTGTGCCGTACGACGGGGCGTTGCCGTACGACGTGCCGTGACGAGTGAGGAGCCTTCGATGACGCAACCCGGCGCCACCGGGCCGCTGCACGGGCTGAAGGTCGTGGAGCTGGCCGCGATCGGCCCCGTGCCGTTCGCCTGCATGATGTTCGCCGACCTCGGGGCAGACGTCCTGCGGGTGGACCGCGCGGACGGGCGCCGGTCGTTCGCCGAGTGGCACCGGGTCCTGGACCGGGGGAGGCGCTCGACGGCCCTCGACCTGAAGGACCCGGCGGGCGCCGCCGCGCTCCTGGACCTGGTGGCCGGCGCCGACGTGCTCGTCGAGGGCTTCCGGCCGGGTGTGGCGGAACGGCTCGGGATCGGCCCGGACGTGTGCCTGGGGCGCAACCCGGGGCTGGTCTACGCCCGGATGACCGGCTGGGGCCAGGAGGGACCGCTCGCCCGGACCCCCGGCCACGACATCAACTACCTCGCGCTCACCGGGGCCCTGGCGGCCGTCGGCGAGGCGGGCGGCCCGCCGGTCCCGCCGGTGAACCTGCTGGGCGACTTCGGCGGCGGCGCGATGTTCCTCGTGGCGGGCGTGCTGGCCGCCCTGTACGAGCGGCGGACGTCCGGGCGCGGCCAGGTGGTGGACGCGGCGATCGTCGACGGCACCAACGCCCTGCTCGGCATGCTCGTCGCGATGGCCGGCGCGGGCGCGTGGCGGGAGGAGCGCGGGGTCAACCTGCTCGACGGCGGCGCCCCGTTCTACACCTGTTACGCCTGCGCGGACGGCGGGTACGTGGCGGTCGGCGCGCTGGAGGACCGCTTCTACGCGGCCCTGCTGCACGGGCTGGACCTCGATCCGGCCGAGGTGCCGGACCGCGACGACCCCACCGAGTGGCCCGCCCTGCGCAGGCTGTTCGCCAACCGCTTCCTGCGCCACGACCGCGACACCTGGGCCCGCCGGTTCGAGGCCACCGAGGCGTGCGTGACGCCCGTGCTGACGGTGACCGAGGCCGCCGGACACCCCCACCACCGGGCGCGCGGCAGCCGTCCCGCCGCCCCCGCCCCCCGCTTCAGCCGCACTCCAGCGGAACTCCACTGACCGCCGTCATCCTGCGTATCGACGCTCACGGCCTTCGGCCGGTCCGCCGGTTTCCCCCCGGAACCCGATACCCCCCCAAGTATCAGAGAGGTACACCATGGCTATTTCGTCCGAGCAGGCACCGTCCGTGGAGACGGAGGTGGAGAGGTTAACGACGGGCGCGGATGCGGCGGCCGACACGGTGAAGCTCGACCCGAAGCGCTGGGCGGCGCTGCTGGTTCTGCTCGTGTCCGCCTTCATGGATCTGCTGGACGGCACCATCGCCAACGTGGCGGCGCCCTCGATGCAGCAGGAACTTGCGGCCGGCTACTCGGCCATCCAGTGGGTTCTGGTGGGGTACCAGCTCGCCTTCGCCCTGACCCTGATCCTGGGCGGTCGGCTGGGTGACATCTTCGGACGCAAGAGGATGTTCCTCATCGGTGTCGCCGGCTTCACCCTGACCTCCCTGACGGCGGGCCTCGCGCAGGAGCCCTGGCAGCTGGTCGTCTCGCGCGTCCTCCAGGGGGCGTTCTCCGGCATCATGGTGCCGCAGGTGCTGTCGATCATCCATGTGACGTTCTCCGACAAGGAGCGAGGCACGGCGTTCGCGCTGCACGGCCTGGTCGGCGGTCTCGCCGCCACCCTGGGCCTCGCGCTGGGCGGTCTGATGGTCGAGTGGGACCTCTTCGGCCTCAGCTGGCGGCTGATCTTCCTGGTCAACGTGCCGATCGGCCTCGTCGGTCTGCTGTACGGCTCCAAGGTGATCACCGAGTCCAAGGCGCCGCAGGCCCTCCGGCTCGACCTGCTGGGACTCGTGCTGGCCACCGGCGGTCTGGTCATGCTGGTCTACCCGCTGCTCCAGGGCCGCGAACTGGGCTGGCCGGCCTGGGGCTACGCCTCCATGATCGCGTCGCTGCCGGTGCTCCTCGGGTTCGTCGCCTGGCAGCGCCGCAAGTCCCGCAAGGACGGCTCGCCGCTCGTCGAGCTCGGCCTGTTCCGCACCCGCAGCTTCTCCTCCGGCCTCGCCGTCAACCTGATCTTCTACGTCGGCATGGGCATGTTCACCATCGGCTGGACGCTGTACATGCAGATCGGTCAGGGCTGGTCCCCGATGCGCGCCGGTCTCACCAGCCTGCCCTTCTGCGTCGGCGCCTTCCTCACCGCCACCACGTCCGTGATGATCCTGGTGCCCAGGTTCGGCCGCAAGGCGATGCAGGTGGGCGCGGTCGTCCTGGTCGCGGGCCTCGGCTCGTACATCTGGGTGGCCGGCGAGTACGGCAGCGACGTCACCTCCTGGCACCTCGTCGTCCCGCTGTTCCTGATCGGTCTCGGCTTCGGCACGGTGGCCACCCCGCTGCCGCTGATCGTGACCTCCGAGGTACCGCACAAGGACGCCGGTTCCGCGTCGGGTCTGGTGAACACCAACACCCAGCTGGGGTTCGCCATCGGCGGCGCGCTGGTGAGCGTGGTCTTCTTCGGCGGCCTCGCCGGCAACACCGGCGCCGGCGTCGACCAGCAGATCCCGCAGCTGCGCCAGGACCTGGTCGCCACCGCCGGGGTCACCCCCGGCGAGGCGGACACCGTCATCGCCGCCTACCGCACCTGCTCCGTGGACCGCGCCGGTGAGAAGGACCTCGCCACAGTCCCGGAGAGCTGCACGGTGGCACCGCTCCAGGACCAGAAGGTCACCTCGGTCCTGGCCGGCTACCAGGAGGACGCCACCGGCACCTCCTTCGCGGCCAGCTTCCAGACCCTCCTGTGGGTGTTCATCGGGGTCACCGCGGTGGTGTTCCTGCTGATGTTCGCCATCCCCCGCAGGCTGCGCCAGGAAGGCGAGGGAGCACCCGGGGCCGAGCCGGCCGCGGTGTCCTGACCCCCGCCACCCCCCGCTCCGGGGGGGGGGGGGGGGGGGGGGGGGGGGGGGGGGGGGGGGGGGGGGGGGGGGGGGGGGGTGGGGGGGGTGGGGGGGGGGGGGGGGGGGATGGGGGGGTGG
>NZ_JBWKJV010000045.1:0-30038 GCF_056432045.1 Streptomyces sp. NPDC045701
CACCACCCCCAACCGGCCGCACGACAAGGAAGCGGCCACAGGAGCGATCATGCCGGAACCGGCACACCCGTCACAGCGAATTGGGCAACGGAGTCACAGGCCGAGGACGCTCTGAGCGGTGACGTCGGACCTGCGTTCGCGCAGCCGGCGATCGCGGGCCTTCTGCGCTTGTGTCTGGCCGGCCAGGGCAGTCCGCACCGCCTGCTTCTGCTGCTGACGGAGATCTCGGGCCAGGAACCCGCAGAAGCTCTGGAGCGCCTGCCGTTGCTGATCGGGGTCGCACACGACCACTTCCCCGACGCCGGTCTCCTCGATGTCCTGTCCCTGCTGGAGAACCAGTCTTCGCTGTCTCCTGCCGCGCGGGCGGATGCGGGCTTCGAACTTGCGGTGGGCGAGCTGCGCCGGGCACTGGGAGCGTCCGACCGTGCTGAGGCGGCCGAGGCGATGCGCCGGGCTCTGTTCCGGTTCACCGAGCTCGACCGTACACAGGAGGCGCGCCTGGACGCCCGCGCGTATGCGGCCGCCGTGGACTGCGTGTTGGCGTTCTCTGCCGGCTCCGACAAAGATGCCGGCCCTTCGCGGCTTGAGGTGGAGGCGGGGGCCGCTCGTCTGGAGGCGGCCGTGGCGCAGCTGCAGGCGTGGCGCGGCCGCATGTATGAGCTTCCGTGGCTCAGCGCCCGGGGTCTGGCCCAGGGCGCCTGGGCCAGACTGGTGCACGGTCTGCGGACCGCGGCCGGGCATCTGCACCAGCCCAGCTGGTACTCCCCCGCCACCGCCCTGGGTGACCTTTTGGGGGTCTATGAGGCCAGTCGTACCGTTCACAGCTGTATGGCCGGCCCGGCTTCCGAGGGGGACGGTCTCGCACTGCTCATCCCGCCTGCGGTGGAGGCGCCGTTCATCCGCAGGGAAGGGCTGTTCCACCACCTCCAGCAGGCTCTCTCGATCGATCCGGCGTTCTCTGGGCATCCCGACGCCCAGGCGCTCCTCGCCGCGGCACAGCAGGGGCGCGTGCTCGCAGCCGGTTCTGAAGGTGTGGTGCCGGGAAAAGCATTGCAAGGACGTCCTGGGCTCACCACTCTTTTTGGCTCCGCACCGGTACCGGCCGGGCTTGATCCCACTCTCCTCGACCGCCTGGAAGGTTTGGTGCAGCAGGCGGCCCGCGGGTTCACCCCCACCGGCCATGCCCGAGTCGACGAGAAGATGGACAGTCTCCTGAAAGTCCTTCGCACCAGCCCGGCATGGAAAGCCCCGGACAGCACCTACTTCACCGTGCTGCTGGAGTACTTCCTGCGTTTCCTGCACGACCGGTTCGACGGGCAGGCGGACCTGTACGGCGAACGCACCGCCTACCTTGGACCGGCGCCGGACAAGCCCGATGGCTCGCCCGGGACGTGGCCGGAGAAAGCGGTCCAGGACGACATCCACCAGCACCTCAGCGGCCTGCTGACGCCGGGCACCGTCCAGCGGGAGGTCATCGACGTGGCCTCGGGACGCACCGACGTCACCTACACCCCGGAGCCCGGGCGGCGATTCGTGATCGAGGTGAAGCGACGCAAGACCAAAGCGGAACGCAAGACCGTGGAACGGGACTACCTCGCGCAGGCCGCCAACTACACGGTCACCGGGCCCCCGTTCGGCATGCTGCTTGTTGGCGACCACAGCAATCACGCGGCCGGATACTCCGACTTCGATGACCGAGTATGGATCAGAACCTATGCCCGCAGCGCCACCGAAGTTCCCCGCCTCATCGTGGTAGGCGCCCTGCCGATCGGCCGTCCCACCCCTTCGGCGCTGCGGCTGCCAGTGAGCTGACAGCCGGAAGGAGGTGTTGACCATGAAGTCGTCGCCCTCGGCGAGCTGACTTGCGCAGATCGCTATCAGGGGCAGGCTGACCTGGGACTTTGCAGCTTTCCGGGGCTTTCACGGTGACGCTGTTTTACGCAGTCGATTCTCCCCACCGACAGCTGGTTTGAGAGGCGGATCGCGGCTATTCAGGAGGGGGTTTCGCGTCCCGCTCACGTCGCGCAGCGTAGCCGGGGCGCGAGTCTTCAGCAGGTGATCCTTGCTCGGTTCGGCGCGCTTATGCACGGTCGTCGTGTGGTGGTTCTTCGAAGAGGTCGATCAAGGAGACGGGCGTGTCTGCCACTGTGACTTCGAGGGAGCCGGTGATCACGGTGTCGTGGTTGTTGGAGGTGGCTGACCAGGTCGCGGTGATGGTGGATGGCGCGGGGGACGGAGACGATGACGACGATGTCCTGGGAGTCGGCGTGTCGGCGAGGGCGGATGTGGCCGAGTGAGAAGGTGATGGTTGTCGAGCCGCCGTTCGCGATATCCGGGCAGTAGGGGGCGTACGCCGGTGCCGGGCCGAGCAGACCGCGGAGGATAAGGCCATGGGGAATCGAGGCGTGGAAGGGAAACAGCGCCGAGGCAGGGGTGCCGAAGGGCTTGGGCGGTGAAGGGAAGCCGGTCAGCGATTCGTTGACGGTCTGGGTATGAGGGTGCACGGTTTCGACGTCACTAGGGATGTAGAGCTGGATCTCGACGTCGACCAGATTGAGGTCGGTCAGGCTGGTCACGCGCAGCGAGAGGGGGACATGCGGCGAAGCCCAGCACCGCTTACGCGATGGTGAAGGAGGACCGGCGGTTGGCCAGATAGAGGTGCGAATTCCATTCCAGCCACCCGACCGCGTCGGCGGCGTCGGCCCTGTACGCGGCAGTACTCAGGGCCTGCTTCTGGTCGAGACTTACTGCTGCCGTGGTCTGCTCGTAATCAAGGGCGGCGTGGGGCAGGCCACCTCATCCTCAGGGGCTGACGATCACTACATCGAGCTGTCTCGGCCCGTGCACGCCTTCGACGCGGTCGAGTTCGATGTCGCTGGTGGCGGAGGGGCCCGAGATCCATGTCTGAGGGCGGGCCGGATCGAGGCGGGGGAGGGCCAGGGGGACGGATGCGACGACCTGGTCGGCCAGCACGATGCAGATGTGAACGTCGGGGACGAGGGTGAGGGCACGACGCCCCTGTCCGGGGCCGCCGTCCAGGATGATCGTGCCGGTCTCGGCGATGGCCAGGGCGCAACCGGTGACCACAGCGTCCGTGGTGTCCAGGTCGTGCGGGGTGAGCGAGGCGTCCTTGTCGTGGCGCTGCTTCGCCGTTGACGCGGAGAGCCATGCGGCGGGCAGTCCGGGCGGGACGGCGACCGTGCGGGCACCGTGCCGCTCGAGCAGCTCCGCCGTCACGGCGGGGAGTTCGGCCTCCGCGGCGCGGTGCACGATCGCCCGGTAGTCGGTGAGGTTCTCGTGGAGGAGAGCGAGGATCGAGGCGGGGTCGTCCGGGGTGTGGGTGGCGAGGTAGTCGCGGGTGGGCTCGGGGGCGAGGGGCGCCTCGACGAGTGCCTGGCGGATGCGGCCCAGGACACGTTCGCGGGAGTTCTGGTTCACGTGCGGTTCTTCTTCCACCAGTCGCGGAACGGTTCGGCGGGCATCTCGGGCAGGTCGCGGCTCTCCGCCCACTGGCGCGCGCCGGGGCCGGGCAGCTTCTTCGGGTGCAGGGCGCGGGTCTTCGAGGCGATGCGTTCACCCGCCGCGAGGGCTCCCGGGTGGTCAAGGACCCAGCCCGCCGCCTTGATGGCTGCCTTCTCCAAGCGGCGTCCCTTGCCGCCCTGGGCGGCGACCTTTTCGCGGAGGTGGACGAGGACTTCGGGGATGTCGATGGCGACGGGACAGACGTCGTAGCAGGCGCCGCACAGGGAGGAGGCGTACGGCAGGGAGGCGTCGACCTCGCTGACCGTGCCCCGTAGCTGCGGGGTAAGGATGGCGCCGATGGGGCCCGGGTAGACAGAGCCGTACGCGTGCCCGCCCGCCCGTTCGTAGACGGGGCAGACGTTGAGGCAGGCGGAGCAGCGGATGCAGCGCAGGGCCTGGCGGCCGACCTCGTCGGCGAGGGCGTCGGTGCGCCCGTTGTCGAGGAGGACGAGGTGGAAGGTGTCCGGCCCGTCCGCGTCGGTGGTTCCGGTCCACATGCTCGTGTACGGGTTCATGCGTTCGGCGGTGGAGGAGCGGGGGAGCGTCTGGAGGAAGACCTCCAGGTCCCGCCAGGTCGGCACGACCTTCTCGATGCCGACGACGGAGATCAGGGTCTCGGGGAGGGTCAGGCACATCCGCCCGTTGCCCTCGGACTCGACCACGACGAGGGTGCCGGTCTCGGCGACCATGAAGTTGGCGCCGGAGATACCGACCTTCGCGCGCAGGAACTTCTCCCGCAGGTGGAGGCGGGCGGCTTCGGCGAGTTCGGCGGGGTTGTCGGTGAGGCCGTCGGGTGCCTCGCGGCCCCACTTGCCCATCTCGGAGGCGAAGATGTCGCGGATCTCGCCCCGGTTGCGGTGGATGGCGGGGACGAGGATGTGGGAGGGCCGGTCCTCGCCGAGCTGGACGATGAGTTCGGCGAGGTCGGTCTCGTAGGCGCGGATGCCCTCGGCCTCCAGGTGCTCGTTGAGCTCGATCTCCTGGGTGGCCATCGACTTGACCTTGACGACCTCTGTCTCGCCGGTGGCCTTGACCAGCTCCGTGACGATCCGGTTGGCCTCGGCCGCGTCCGCCGCCCAGTGCACGGTGCCGTCGGCCGCCGTTACCGCCTCCTCTAGCTGGACCAGGTAGCGGTCCAGGTTGCCGAGGGTGAGGTCCTTGATCTGTTTTCCGGCCTCGCGGAGCTCGGCCCAGTCCGTGAGCTCGGCCACGGCCACCGCTCGCTTGTCGCGGATGGTGTGGGTGGCGTGCCGCAGGTTCGCGCGCAGGGTGTCGTTGCGAACGGCGTCGTGCGCGGCCTTGGGGAAGGCCGGCATGCCGATGAAGGTCCCGCTCATGCGAAGGGTTCCTCTTCCGTGCTCGCGAGGATCTCGGCGATGTGCAGGACGCGCTGCGAGGCGTCCTGGCGGCGCAGCATCCCGCCGAGGTGCATCAGGCACGAGTTGTCGGCGCCGCACAGGATCGCGGCTCCGGTGGACAGGGAGTTGTGGATCTTGTCGGCGCCCATCGCCGCCGAGACGTCCGGGTTCTTCACCGCGAAGGTGCCGCCGAAGCCGCAGCACTCCTCCGCGCCCGGCAGCTCCACCAGCTCCAGCCCTTTCACCGCCTCCAGGAGCCGGCGCGGGCGGTCGCCCAGGCCGAGCATCCGCAGTCCGTGGCAAGACGGGTGGTAGGTCACCGCATGGGGGAAGTACGCGCCCACGTCTGTCACCCCCAGGACGTCGACGAGGAACTCCGTCAGCTCGTACGTCCTCGGGACCAGGGAGTCGGCGACGTCCGTGAGCGCGCTGCCGCGTCCCTCGGCGTACGCCTTGCGCCCGATGCGCGGGTAGTTGTCGCGCACCATGGCGACGCACGACCCGGACGGGGTGACCACGTGGTCGTAGCCTTCGAAGGCGCGGGCCATGCGGTGGACCAGGGGTTCGGTCTCGCGGCGGTAGCCGGTGTTGTACTGGGGCTGGCCGCAGCAGGTCTGGGCGGCGGGGAAGTCCACGTCGACGCCGAGGCGTTCCAGGACCTTCACGGTGGCGATGGCCGTGGAGGGGTGGACCGCGTCGTTGACGCAGGTAGCGAAGAGGGCGACGCGCATCAGGGGTTCCTTGGAGCGGATTCGAGTCGGGCGGCGGCCGCGTCCCATGCAGCGCGGTCACCCTGCGGGGTGTAGTGCCGCAGGTGCTGGGTGGAGGCGATCAGGCGGCGCATGTCGGCGAGGTCGCCGACCAGGCCTGCGGCGCGGGCCTGGACGAGGATGTTGCCGAGTGCGGTGGCCTCGGTGGGCCCGGCGATGACTGGGAGCCCCGTGGCGTCGGCGGTGAGCTGGCAGAGCAGGTCGTTGCGGGAGCCGCCGCCGACGAGGTGGATGCGAGTGATGTCGCGGCCGGCGAGCTCGACGGCCCGGCGCAGGGTGCGGCGGTGGGCGAGCGCCAGGCTTTCCAGGATGCAGCGCACCACGGCGCCCTGGCTCCCGGGGACGCGCTGGCCGGTGCGGGCGCAGTGCTCCCTGATGCGGCTCGGCATGTCGCCGGGGGCGAGGAACTCCGGGGAGTCCGGGTCGACGAGGGAAGCGAACGGCTCGGCCCGGGCGGCGTCGGCGAGCAGCGTGGGGATGTGGGTGGAGAGGTTCTCCTTGTCCCAGGTGCGCCGGCACTCCTCCAGCAACCACAAGCCCATGATGTTGCGCAGGTAGCGGATCGTGCCGTCGATGCCGCGCTCGTTGGTGAAGTTCGCCGCCCGGGAGGGTTCGCTTAGGACCGGGGCGTCGAGTTCGAGGCCAGCCAACGACCAGGTGCCGCACGAGATGTAGGCGAAGCCGGGCTCCGTGGCCGGTACCGCGGCGATCGCGGAGGCGGTGTCGTGGGAGGCGACCGTCGTGACCGGAGTTCGGGTGTCGAGCCCCGTGTACGCGGCGACATGGGGGAGCAGGGTGCCGGCCGGGTCGCCGGGGGAGCGCAGCGGCGGGAACAGGCCGGCGTCGAGCGCGAGCCTCTCCAGGAGAACCTTGGACCAGGTGCCGGTGCGGGCGTCGAACAGGCCGGTGGTGGACGCGTTGGTCTCCTCGGCTCCGATGGTCCCGGTCAGCCAGTGGATCAGCAGGTCGGGGACGAGGAGCAGGGTGCGGGCGGAGTCGCGCTGCGCGGTGCCTTCGCATGCGGCGAGCTGGAAGACCGTGTTGAAGGGCAGGTGCTGCAGTCCCGTGATGCTGTAGAGCTCCTCGGGGCCGGCCTTGGCCCAGACGCGGGCGGCGGCGCCGTCGGTCCGGGCGTCGCGGTAGTGGAACGGGTGACCGAGGAGGGCACCGTCGGCGTCGAGGAGCCCGTAGTCCACAGCCCAGGTGTCGACGCCGACGGAGGCGACACCGCCGGAACGGGCCGCCTCTCGCAGCCCGTCGAGAACGCCCTGAAACAGGGCCAGAACGTCCCAGCGCAGGCCGTCCGGCAGTCGCACCGGTGTGTTGGGAAAGCGGTGGACTTCGGTGAGGTCGAGGTTGTCCTGGCCCACCCGGCCGACGATCACCCGTCCGCTGGTGGCGCCGAGATCGACCGCGGCGAACGCGGACGTGAACGCGGAGGACGGTGGAGTGGTGGTCACGTGGATACCTCTGTGGTGCGGGCGGCTCATCGGGGAACGGGAAGAGGAGAAGACGGACCGGCGGCGCCCGGCCGGGCCCGGTGTCAGGGCCGGGTTCCGGACGGCGCTGCGCCGCCGGTCCGCGGGGGCACCTGGGGCGGGTGCGTCAGTCACCCGCCCCAGGGCGATCAGGGGGCCTCAGCGCAGGAAGGCCGCGGCGACGCCCGCGTCGACGGGGACGTGCAAGCCCGTGGTGTGGGTGAGGTCGCCGCCGGTGAGGGCGAAGACGGCGTTCGCGACGTGCTCGGGCAGGACCTCGCGCTTGAGGAGGGTGCGCTGGGCGTAGAACTCGCCGAGCTTCTCCTCCTCGATGCCGTAGGTGGCGGCGCGCTGGGCGCCCCAGCCGGCGGCGAAGATGCCCGAGCCGCGGACGACCCCGTCGGGGTTGACGCCGTTGACGCGGATGCCGTGCTCGCCGAGTTCGGCGGCCAGCAGGCGGACCTGATGGGCCTGGTCGGCCTTGGTGGCGGAGTAGGCGATGTTGTTCGGGCCGGCGAAGACGGCGTTCTTTGAGGCGATGTAGACGATGTCGCCGCCGAGGCCCTGCTCGATCATGATCCGGGCGGCCTCGCGGGAGACGAGGAACGAACCGCGGGCCATGATGTCGTGCTGGAGGTCCCAGTCCCGGACGGTCGTCTCCAGCAGCGGCTTCGAGACGGAGATGCCGGCGTTGTTGACGACGAGGTCCACGCCACCGAAGGCGAGGACGGCCTCGCGGAACGCGGCGGCGATCTGCTCCTCCGAGGTGACGTCCACGGTGACCGCCACGGCCTTGTCCGGGCCGCCCAGCTCCTCCGCGACCGCACCGGCATTGTCGCCGTTCAGGTCGGCGACGATGACGCAGGCGCCCTCGGTGACCAGGCGGTGGGCGATGGCCTTGCCGATGCCCGAGCCGGCCCCCGTCACGAGGGCGACGCGGGTGGCGAGCGGCTTCGGCTTGGGCATCCGCCGCAGCTTGGCCTCCTCCAGTTCCCAGTACTCGATGCGGAACTTCTCCGTCTCCTCGATCGGGGCGTACGAGGAGACCGCCTCCGCCCCGCGCATGACGTTGATGGCGTTGACGTAGAACTCGCCGGCCACGCGGGCGGTCTGCTTGTCCTTGCCGAAGGAGAACATGCCGACCCCGGGGACCAGGACGATCGCAGGGTCGGCGCCGCGCATCGCGGGAGTGTGCTCGGTGGCGTGCCGAGCGTAGTAGGCGGCGTACTCCTCCC
Organism: Streptomyces sp. NPDC045701; assembly: GCF_056432045.1. Lineage (NCBI taxonomy): Bacteria > Bacillati > Actinomycetota > Actinomycetes > Kitasatosporales > Streptomycetaceae > Streptomyces > Streptomyces sp. NPDC045701. Next base: position 8,364 of record NZ_JBWKJV010000045.1, read on the forward strand.
GGTACTCCCTGTGCAGCTCCTTCAGCCGGGACACCGCCTCCTCCAGCGGGGCGTCGGCCGGCAGGTCCAGGACCAGCGGACGTACCTTCGTCCGCAGGAAGTGGTCAGGGCACGACGTTCCCAGGGCGGCCAGGCGCGGGTGCTGGTCGCGGGCGAGGAAGTCGAGGACGACTGCGGAGTCGGTGAAGTGCCCGACCTGCGGCCGGTCCTGCGAAGCGATCGCCCGGATGTACGGAGCCAGCGCCGCGGCCCGCTCCCGGCGTGCTACCTCATCCAGCGGCCCGTAACCCTCCAGGGGCGCGCCGAACGGCTGCTCCTTGCCCCGCTCCGCGAGGAAGGTCTCCGCCGTGCGGATCATCCACAGGGCGTTGGTCTCGCACTCCTCGGCGCTCGCGCCCCAGGCGGTGATGCCGTGCCCGCCGAGGACCACGCCGACGGCCTTGGGGTGGTCCTCCTTGATCGCCGCGATGTCCAGGCCCAGCTGGAAGCCGGGACGGCGCCACGGCACCCACGCCACCTTCCCGCCGTAACACTCCGCCGTCAGTTTCTCCCCGTCGGCCGCGCAGGCCAGCGCGATGCCGGAGTCGGGGTGGAGGTGGTCGACGTGCGCGGCGTCCACCAGGCCGTGCATGGCGGTGTCGATGGACGGGGCCGCGCCGCCCTTGCCGTGCAGGCAGTAGTCGAACGCGGCGACCATCTCGTCCTCCCGCTCCACCCCCGGGTACACGTCCCTGAGGGCCCGCAGCCGGTCGAGACGCAGGACGGCGAGGCCGTCCTCGGTCAGTGTGCCGAGGTCACCGCCGGACCCCTTCACCCACATCAGCTCGGTGTCCGAGCCGGTGACGGGGTCGGTGACGGTTCCCTTGGCGGATGCGTTGCCGCCTGCGTAGTTGGTGTTGCGGGGGTCGGAGCCCAGCCGGCGCGCGCGGTCGAGGAGCGCGGCGACTTCGGGATGGGTGGCCATGTGCGATCGGTCCTTCGGAGTCGAAGAGTGCGGGGTGACTGCCCTCACGGGCGGGCCGGCCCTAAAGGGACGCGGGCCGGGGGAGCGGCCGGTTCAGGCGCCCCAGCCGGCCTGCTCGCCGCCGACGCGCTCGGCGGCGATTCGTTCCTGCCACCCGGAGGCGGCGTACGCGGTGACCGGGTCGGGGTTCAGGCCCTGCTCCTCGCGAACCTCGCGCAGCAGAGGACGTACGTCGGTGTTGTAGGCGTCCATCAACACCGCGTTGGCGGCGAGGACATCGCCGGCGCGCTGGGCGGCGGCGAGCGCGTCGGCGTCGACGAGGAGGGCCTTGGCGGTGGCCTCCTGGACGTTCATCACGGAGCGGATGACGGCCGGGACCTTCGCCTCGATGTTGTGGCACTGGTCGAGCATGAAGGCCACGTTCGTGTCCGGGTCTAGGCCGCCGTTCTTGGTGACCTCGTGCATGATCCGGAAGAGCTGGAAGGGATCGGCCGAGCCGACCATCAGGTCGTCGTCGGCGTAGAAGCGGGAGTTGAAGTCGAACCCGCCGAGCTTCCCCTCCCGCAGCAGGAAGGCCACGATGAACTCGATGTTGGTGCCGGGGGCATGGTGGCCGGTGTCGACGACGACCTGGGCCTTGGGGCCGAGCTTGAGGCAGTGGGCGTACGAGGTACCCCAGTCCGGGACGTCGGTGGTGTAGAAGGCCGGCTCGAAGAACTTGTACTCCAGCAGGATCCGCTGGTCGTCGCCGAGGCGCTCGTAGACCTCGGCCAGGGCCTCCGCCAGCCGCTCCTGGCGGCCGACGATGTCGTCCTGGCCGGGGTAGTTCGTGCCGTCGGCGAACCACAGCTTCAGGTCCGACGACCCGGTGGCGTCCATGATGTCGACACACTCCAGCAGGTGGTCGACGGCCTTGCGGCGGACCTTCGGGTCGGGGTGACAGACGCTGCCGAGTCGGTAGTCGTCGTCCTGGAAGGTGTTGGAGTTGATCGCGCCCAGCTGCAGACCGCGGTCTCTCGCGTACGCGGCGAGGGCGGTGTAGTCCTCGACCCGGTCCCACGGGATGTGCAGGGACACCCTCGGGGCGGCACCGGTGAACTCGTGGACCTTCGCCGCGTCGTCGAGCTTCTCCCACGGAGTCCTCGGAACGCCGGGCTGCGCGAACACCTTGAAGCGGGTGCCGGAGTTTCCGTAGCCCCAGGAGGGCGTCTCGATGGTCTGGGTCTTGAGCGCGGCCTTCACGGCGTCCCGTACGACAGTCATTGGGCAACCTCGGAACCAGGGCCGCGCTGTATGCGTCGGCGTTGTGAATCGTTTCATCATCACCGAACCACGCATTGCAGATATGGTCAAGAGCAGGTCCATGATGGATTGAAAGGATTCACCGCAGGGGTGCGGTGGCGTCCTAGAATGGGGACCACACGGATTCGAGGGGAACAGGCGGTCGGCAGTGGTGGGCATCAAGGAGGTGGCGCGTCAGGCGGGCGTCTCCGTGGGGACGGTCTCCAACGTTCTGAACAGACCCGAGCGCGTCTCCCATGAGGTTCGCGCGCGAGTCCACGCGGCGATCGACGAACTGGGATACGTCCGCAGTGAATCTGCACGGCAACTGCGTGCCGGCCGGAGCCGCATGCTCGGCCTGATGGTCATGGACACCGGGAATCCCTTCTTCGCCGCCCTCGCCCAGGGCACCGAGCGCGTCGCCGCCGGGGCAGGGCTCGGCGTGATGGTGTGCAACAGCGCGGAGAGCGCTTCCGCCGAGCAGGCCTACCTGTCCCTCTTCGTCGAGCAGCGCCTTCGGGGTGTCCTGCTCGCGCCCGTCGCGTCCGACGGTGAACCATGGGAGGTGCTCCGGCGCGCGAACATCCCGTTCGTCGTCGTCGACCGCGCGGTCGACGCGCAGAAGGCCTGTTCGGTGGCGGCTGACGACGTCCTGGGGGGCACGCTCGCGGGCAGGCACCTGCTCGCTGCCGGCCATCGGCGCATCGCCTACGTGGGTGGTCCCGGTCATCTGCAGCAGGTCCGGGACCGGCGTGAGGGCCTCGTCCGCGCGGTGGAGGAAGCAGGGCTCGGCGTCGACACGATCATCGACATCCCGGCCGAACGACTGGACGTCCGTGCCGGCCGTGACGCCGGGGCCCGGCTCATCGGACTCGCGCCCCAGCCGACGGCCGTCTTCTGCGCTAACGACCTCCTGGCCCTGGGCGTCATGCAGACGGCCTTCGACGCGGGCGTACGCATCCCGGACGATCTCGCCGTCGTGGGCCACGACGACATCGAGTTCGCGGAGGCGAGTCTCATTCCGCTGACCTCGGTGCGCCACGCCGCTGCCGAGATCGGCCGCTTGGCAGCCGAGCTGCTGTTGCGAGAGCTTGAACACTCGGATCCGCAGCACGACCATCAGCACACAGGCATCGTGCTCCAACCAGAGCTCGTCGTGCGCCGATCCAGCCTGCCGCGATCCTGAGAGGCCTTGCCTCTCCCGGCCGGAAGCGCCTGGCGGCGCCGTTTCGTGGAGGTGACGTCCGCGGCGGCGCGAATCGTCTCGCGTCCCGCCGCGAAGCTTCGGCGACGTTGTCGCATGCCCGTCCTGGACGAGGCGAGGCGGGAACGACTGGCGGACCGCCGGGCGTCCCCGCCTCACCTACGCAACTGGGTCAGGGCTCTTAGCGCCAGGCGGTCAAGCGTGCCCTCGGCCCGTTCAGCGCCGGTCGGTGTCCCGCGAGCGCCTCACACCTACGGCGGCCAGGACCGTGCCGAGTGCGCAGAGCGTGCCGGCAACGAGCACGGAGGTGTGGACGCCATTCATGAAGGCCTGGTGGCTGCCCTCGGTGATGGCCGCCCGCAGGCTGGCGGGCATGGCGTCCGAGACGGGCGCGACCCCCATGGCAACGGCGTCCTTCGCCTCCAGCAGCCCTTCGGCCACGGGGCTCGGCGTCCCGGCGGCGGTGAGTTCCCCGGTGAGCGTCGTGCCGACCCGGCTGCTGATCAGCGAGACGAGGACGGAGGTGCCGAGGGCGCCGCCGATCTGGAGGGCGGTCGCCTGGAGGCCGCCGGCCACGCCGGCGTCCTTGACGGGGGCGTTGCCGACGATGGCGTCGGAGGACGAGGCCATGACCATGCCGACGCCGAGGCCCAGGGCGACGAACGGCGGCCACAGGAGCGTGTAGGAGGAGTGGGCGTCCCAGCTGAGCATGGTGAAACAGGCGACGCCCTGGAGTGCCATGCCGAGGGGCATGGTGAGACGGGGGCCGAACCTGTCGGTGAGGGCGGCGCCCAGCGGGGAGGCCACGACCGAGGCCAGGCTCAACGGCAGTGTGCGGACGCCGGCTTCGACGGGGGTGAAGCCGCGGACGTTCTGCAGGTAGATCATGACGAAGAAGATCACGCCGAGCAGGACGAAGAAGTTCAGCGCGGTGATGATCGTGCCGATGGTGAGCGTCGGGTTGCGGAACAGGCGCATCGGCAGTAGGGGCGAGATGACGCGGGTCTGCCACCACCCGAAGAACACGAGGAGCAGCAGGCCGGCGCCGATGGCGCCGAGGGTGCCTCCGGAGGTCCAGCCCCAGGTCTCTCCCTTGACCACGCCGAAGACGAGCAGGAGCAGGCCCGCGGCGAGCAGGACGACGCCGAGGATGTCGAACTTCTCCTGCGCGGCGGCCTCGTTCCTGCTCTGGGGGAGGACGACCGCGCTGAAGGCGAGGGCGAGGACGCCGATGGGGGCGTTGATGTAGAAGACGGTTTCCCAGTTCACGTGCTGGACGAGGAGGCCGCCGACGATGGGGCCGAGGGCGGTGGAGACCGAGGAGACCATGGCCCAGATGCCGACGGCCATGCCGAACTTCTTCGGCGGGAAGACGGCGCGGAGGAGGCCGAGGGTGTTCGGCATCAGCAGGGCGCCGAAGAAGCCCTGGAGGGCGCGGAAGGTGATGACGCCCTCGATGGAGCCGGCGAGGCCGATGGCGACGGAGGCGAGGGTGAAGCCGGCGACGCCGACGAGGTACAGGGTGCGGCGGCCGAAGCGGTCGCCGAGTTTGCCGCCGAGGATGAGGGCGGCGGCCAGGGCGAGAAGGTAGGAGTTGGTGACCCACTGGAGGGCGGAGGTGGAGGCGTGGAGGTCGCGGCCGATCTCGGGGTTGGCGATGGCGACGACGGATCCGTCGAGGCCGACCATGAAGAGACCGAAGGCCACGGCGATCAGGGTGAGCCACGGATTGGAGCGCCGGCCGGGGGCGGCTGTGTCGGGGGACGGCTGGCGGGACGGTTCGGCGAGGGTGCCGACGGAAGGCATGGTTGTGTCGAGTCTTTCGTTTCAAGGCATGCCGACGCTGCGGCTGTGGGCAGGAGCCAGAGCCGCTCAGGGGGCATGCGCAGATGCAGGCAGGTACGGGGTGCCACCACGGCACCCGGCGCGGCTTCGGCCGGGCCGGGTGGGATGGTTCAGTGAGTGGCGTGCAGACGCCGGTCGAGGCTGTTGAGGGCGCCGAGCGCGGAGCCGAGGGCGTCGAGTTCGCCGTCGGTCATCGTGCGCAGGACACGTACGACGCGGGCGCTCATGATCTGCGCGACCTCGTTGAGCCGCTGCTGGGCGATCGGGGTGAGGTGGAGGTGCGCCACACGCTTGTCGGCGGGGTCCTGGCGGCGCTCCAGCAGACCCTGCTCGGTGAGTTGGGTGACGAGCGCGCTGGCGTTGTTCGGCTTCATGAGCAGCGCTTTGGCAGCGGTGCGCACGGTGGTGCCGTCCTGTGTCGCGACGTAGCGCAGGAGAGCGAGCTGGGCCTCGGAGGGCTTGGGGTACGGATAGTCCTGGTCGACGTACCGCTCGAGTGCTCGGCCCAGAGCGGGCAGGCATGCCACAAGGCCGGCGGCCGTGTGGTCGATGTCCTGCACGGACTTGCTGGGTGGGAGCATGAAAGCATTCAACTATGAGTTGATAGCTATGCCAAAAGACCTATCTTGCCGTATGGACCTCGGGGCGTGGACGGTTCTGGGGCGGCGGCGGAGACAGCGTCGCAGGCCTCGGCACAGCCCCTGGCCGGCGAGGTCGATGGTGCTCCTGCCGCGGGAGCGCACCGCGGCAGGAGCACGCTCATTGGTACACCCGTATCGTGCTGTGCTTCAGTCGGAGTGCGTCCTGCGAGCGCCGAGGTGCTCCCGTTCAGTGAGCCGGGTGAGAAGGCGCATCAGCTCGCCCCGTTCTTCAGTGGGAAAGACGGAGAGCAGCTCGTCGTTGATCCTCTCCGCGGAAGGCGCGAGCGCGGCATGCAGGGCCCTGCCCTCCGCCGTCAGCGCCAGGAGGGTCCGCCGCCGGTCCTGTTCGTCCCGTGCCCGGCTCACATGGTTCCGCTCGGTCAGTCGCCGCACGATGTGGTGGGTCGTCGACCTGTCCAGCGACGTCAGCCGGGCGACCGTGCGCTGGTCGAGCCCTTCGCCGTTGCGCAAGGTGTTGAGCACGGCGAACTGCTGGGACGTGATGGTCTCGGAGACGTACCGGCACCACAGGGCGGTGTGGACCTGCTCGGCACGCCGGATCAAGTGACCGGCGTAGCGGTTCAGGTCGAGGGCTCCGGTCATCATCGCTTCCTTGTGCCGGCGGCTGTGCGGGGGGTTCAGCCGCGCCGGTGACCGGGCCGGGAGTCGTACGGCGTGGCCCGGGAGCCGTCCACGCCCACTTCGAGGCGGCCGATCTTCTCGATCTCGACGACGACGTGGTCGCCGTCGCTGAGCGGGCCGACGCCGGCCGGCGTGCCCGTGGCGATCACGTCGCCCGGGTGGAGGGTCATCACCGAGGAGGCGTAGGCGACCAGTTCGCGCACGCCGAAGATGAGGTACTCGGTGTTGGTGCTCTGCCGGGTCTCGCCGGCCACGTCGCAGCGCAGGCCGAGCCGGTCGGGGTCGGTGATCTCGTCGGCGGTGACCACCCACGGGCCGATGGGGGTGAAGGTGTCGAAAGACTTGCGGGTGGAGCGGTCCTCGCCGGAGCGGACGGTGATGTCCAGCAGGCAGGTGTAGCCGAAGACGTGGTCCAGGGCGTCGTCGGCGCTGACGTGTGATGCGGTCCGGCCGATGACGACGGCCAGTTCGCCTTCCTGGTCGGTGCGGATGTCGGAGTAGGGCAGGACGATGTCCTGGTTCGGGCCGATCACCGACGAGTTGGCCTTCAGGAAGACGCCCAGGTCGGCGATGGAGGTGGGGTAGTCCATCTCGGCCTTGTGGTCGAGGTAGTTGACGGGTGCTCCGATGATTTTGCCGGGGCGGGGCAGCGGCGCCTCCAGCGTCACCTCCGCCAGCGGCGCTCGGCGCCCGCGTGCCAGGTCGAGCGTCGGCCCGGAGCCGTCGGACACCGTCTCGATGTACTGCTGGAGCGCGCCGGCCGGACCGGCGGAAAAGGGGGTGAGCTGGTCGGTCACGTCGGTGATCGTGTCGCCGTGGACGACGCCGAGGCGTCCCTTGTCGAACAGGGCCAGACGCATCGTGGCCTCCTTGGGGGTATCGGAGAGGGGTGGGGGGTGATCAGGCGCCGGGGTCGGCGTTCTCGGTGCGGTACAGGCCCAGGGAGCGCATGACGGGCTCGTCGCTGTAGGAGAAGAGGACCGCGTCGGCGGACTTCGAGGTGTTCAGGTGCCGGTAGGACGCCCAGCCCGGTATGGCGAAGGTGTCGTGCTCGGCCCAGTCGAGCCGCTTGCCGTCCACGATGGTGGCCCCTTCGCCGCGGACGACGCTGAAGACCGTCGACGCGGTGTGCCGGCGCCCCGCTCCCTCGAATCCCGGGCGCAGCCGCTGGACGCGGCAGCCGATGGTGGGCATGACAGGGCCGCCGGTCCAGGGGTTGGTGTACTCCAGGACGATGCCGTCGACGTCGCTGCCCTCGGCGGTGCCGGCGATGGCCTCCAGGGCCCGGCTGGTCTCCTGCCAGGTGTAGCGGGTGACGGGCGAGTTCGGTCCGTCGGGCGTGATCCAGGCGGGGGTCAGGCGGCCGTGGAGGAACTGGCGGCTGCCGGCGTCGTCGGGGCGGGTGACGGGCTGGAGCCGCTGCGGGTACTTCTCGTAGAAGCCGGCTTCCAGCGCGTTGACGAGGGGGTAGTCCAGGGCGTCGAGCCAGATCATCGGCGCGTCGCCCTCGTGGGTGTGGTCGTGCCAGTGCCAGCCGGGGGTGAGCAGGAGGTCGCCGGGGGCCATGAAGACGCGCTCGCCGTTGACGGTGGTCCAGGCGCCGTCGCCCTCCAGGATGAACCGGAAGGCGTTGGACGTGTGTCGGTGGGCCTGGGCGGTTTCCCCGGGCAGGATGATCTGCAGCCCGGCGTACAGGGTGTTGACCGTGGCGGGCGGGTCGGTGAGCCCGGGGTTGACGAGCATCAGGACCCGTCGTTCGGCCTCGTCCAGGGACAGGGTCTGGGAGAAGTGCAGCAGATGGGGCCGCAGCTCCTTCCAGCTCCACCGGTACGGGACGGCCCGGCTGCGGGGCTCAGCCGGGAACAGGTTTCCGTAGAAGCGCCAGAGCGGAGCGGCGCCGAGTTCGTCGAGGGCCTTGTAGGCGGGGTCGTCGGTCATGATGTCTCCTCGCGGTGGTTGCTCACGGGGTGGGCGCGGGCTGGAGGTCGCCGACGGGGGTCCACACCCAGGCGACGTCGTCGAAGTCCTCGGGGGTGCGGTCGGACAGCAGCTGGTTGCGCAGGAAGGCGCCCATGCCGTCCAGGTGGCAGATCTCGCCGAACCGTCGCGCGTTCGTCTGGATCGATGCGGCCCGCTCGGTCCGCAGGGCGGCGTATGACGCGAACGCGTCCTTCGGGCGGCCGTGATCGCGCAGAGCGTGGCCGAGGGCCACGGCGTCCTCCAGCGCCTGGCAGGCGCCCTGGGCCAGGTACTGGAGCATGGGGTGTGCGGCGTCGCCCAGGAGCACGATGCGGCCGTGGACCCAGTCGGTGATGGGAAGCCGGTCGAACAGCGGCCAGCGCCGGTCGCGCGCGATGAGCGGCAGCGCGTCGCGCACGGTGTCGCAGGCGCCGGCGAACCGTTCCTCCAGTTCGGCCTCGGTGCCCCAGTCGTCGGAGTCGGGGGTGTAGTGGTCGCTCTCGAAGACGGCGACCTGGTTGTAGAGCTCGCCGCGCCGCACGGGGTACTGCACGAGGTGCATGCGGGGCCCGGCCCAGACGATGACCGACTCCGTCGTGGCGTGCCGCGCCATCGAGCCCGTCATGCGGCTGACGGGCAGGGCGCCGCGATACGCGACGTACTTCGAGCAGACGGGGGCGCCGTCGTTCACGAGGATCTGCCGCAGCCGGGAGTGCAGGCCGTCGGCGGCCACCACCGCGTCCGCCGTCAGCCGCTCGGGCGTTTCGGCGAAGTGCAGGCGCACCTCGGCCGGTGTCTGTACCGCGTCGGTGACGGTACGTCCGGTGTGCAGGTCGATCGACGGGTGGTCCTTGCAGGCGGCCAGCAGCGCTCCGTGGAGATCGGTGCGGTGGGTGACGAGGTAGGGGTGCTTGAAGCGGCTGCGGTAGGCGTCGCTGCGCAGGTCGAGCGCGGTGATCTGCTTGCCGGTGAGCGCGTCCATCATGACGAGCTGGGGCGGGGCGACGGCGGAGCGCCGCACGGCGTCGAGGACGCCGAGCTCCTCCAGCGCCAGGGAGGCGTTCGGGGCCAGCTGCAGGCCGGCTCCGATCTCGCCGAACTGGGCGGCGCGCTCCACCACGGTCACGCGGTGGCCTGAGCGGGCGGCGGCGAGGGCGGCGGCCAGGCCGCCGATGCCGCCGCCGACGACGGCGATGTGCAAGGGCGAGGTCGTCACGGGCAGGTGCCTCCTTGAAGGACGGGGTCGATCCGCCTCCCGCCGCAGTGGATCTTCTGCGTCGGGATCATTGGTGTACGGACCATCGGGGCAGGAGCGGGGATGGCTCCCGATGCGGGCCCGTGCGCGTGGACCCGCGGGGGCGGGAGAGCTGTCAGCAGGCGGCGGTAGCGCTGTCGACGGTCACGGGTGCGCCCGTGCGGGCGCGGATGTCCTCGACGGTGACGCCGGGTGCGGTCTCCACCAGGGCCAGACCGTGACCGGTGACGTCGAGGACACCGAGGTCGGTGACGATCCGGTCGACGCAGGCTCGGCCGGTGAGTGGCAGGGTGCAGTCCGCGACGATCTTCGGTGTGCCGTCCTTGGCGGTGTGCTCCATCAGGACGATGACCCTGCGCGCGCCGTGGACGAGGTCCATGGCGCCGCCCATGCCTTTGACCATCTTGCCGGGGACCATCCAGTTGGCGAGGTCCCCGGCCGAGGAGACCTGCATGGCGCCGAGGACGGCGGTGTCGACGTGGCCGCCGCGGATCATCCCGAACGACAGGGCGGAGTCGAAGAACGAGGCCCCGGGCAGGACGGTGACGGTCTCCTTGCCGGCGTTGATCAGGTCGGGGTCGACCTCGTCCTCGCCGGGGTACGGGCCGGTGCCGAGGATGCCGTTCTCGGAGTGCAGCACCACGTGTACGTCGGAGGGGACATACGCGGCGATCAGAGTCGGCAGGCCGATGCCGAGGTTCACGTACGAGCCGTCGGTCAGCTCGGTGGCGGCCCGCGCGGCCATCTGGTTGCGGTTCCATGCCATCAGGCGCGCACCGTCCTCTTCTCGATCTGCTTGTCGGCCGCCTGGGCAGCGGTGAGGGGCATGACGCGCTGGACGAAGATGCCGGGCAGGTGCACCTGGTCCGGATCGAGGTCTCCCGGTTCGACGAGTTCCTCGACCTCGGCGATCGTGATCCGACCGGCCATGGCGGCCAGGGGGTTGAAGTTGGCGGAGGCGCGACGGAAGACGAGGTTGCCGTGCCGGTCGCCGCGCCAGGCCCGTACGAGGGCGAAGTCGGTGGTGATGCCGTGCTCCAGGACGTGCGGTCGGCCGTCGTAGTCGCGGGTCTCCTTGGCGGGGGAGGGGACGGCGACGGTGCCGTCGGCGGCGTAGCGCCAGGGAAGCCCGCCGTCGGCGACCTGGGTGCCGACGCCGGCCGGGGTGTAGAAGGCGGGGATGCCGCAGCCACCGGCCCGGAGCCGTTCCGCGAGGGTGCCCTGCGGGACCAGCTCGACCTCCAGCTCTCCGCTCAGGTACTGGCGGGCGAACTCCTTGTTCTCTCCGACGTAGGAGCCGGTGACCCGGCCGATGCGTCCGGCCGAGAGCAGGATGCCGAGGCCCCGGTCGTCGACGCCGCAGTTGTTGGAGACGACCTTGAGGCCGGTGGCGCCCTGAGCATGCAGGGCACGGATCAGGGTCTCGGGGATGCCGCTGAGTCCGAAGCCGCCGACGGCGAGCGATGCGCCGTCGGGGATGTCGGCGACGGCATCCGCGGGTTCACGGATGACCTTGTCCACGGTTCCGGGTGTCCTTTCAGGTGAGGGGGCCCGGCAGCACGACGGACCAGCCGCCGTCGACGACGAGATGGGCGCCGGATACGTAGGAGGCGTCCTCGGAGGCGAGGAAGACCGCCGCCTTGGCGACGTCCTGGGGCGTGCCGAGGCGTCCGAGGGGGACGTGCTGGGCTGTGTCGCGCATGGGGTGGCTGTCGGCGAGGAGGTTGCCGCGTGATTCTTCGGTGTCGATGAGTCCCGGGCTGACGCAGTTGGCGCGGACGCCGTGCGCGGCGCCTTCGGCGGCGAGTTGGCGGGTCAGGGCGATCACTCCGCCCTTCGCGGCGGAATGCGCCGTGCGGTGGTTGGTCAGGGAGCCGCTGATCCCGGCTATCGAGCCGATGGTGATGATGCAGCCGCGGCTGTGTGTCAGGTGCGGCCACGCGGCACGGGTGGTGAGCCACACCGAGTCCAGCTCGGAGCGCACAGTGGACGCGTAGTCGGCGTAGGACTGCTCGACGAGGGGGCCGAACGGCACCGAGCCCGCGTTGGTGAGGACGATGTCGACGCCGCCGAACGCCTCGGCCGCTTCCCCCACCCACGCTTCGACGGATTCAGGACGGGTGACGTCCAAAGGGCCCGGCGTGAGAGCCGTGCCGCCCTCCCGGCCGATCTCCGCTTGCGTCTCCAAGGCTTCGTCATGCAGGAGGTCGCCGCCGACGACTAGGGCGCCTTCGGCCGCGAACCGGAGCGCCGCGGCCTTTCCCAGCCCGCGGGCCGTGCCGGAGATCAGGGCGACCTTCCCTTCCAGCCGCCTCATCGCGCGGCCCCGTCGAGCAGCGCGTCGGAGACGGACTTCACCCCGCCGTGAGAGGTGAGGCCACCGTCGACGGGGATCTCCGCACCGGTGATGAACGACGACTCATCGGAGAGCAGGAACACCACCAGCGGCGTGACCTCGTCGACGGTGCCCACCCGGCCCAGCGGCGTCTCGCGGATGTTCGTCTCCCGGAAGGCGGGCGCGGCCGAGGCCGTCATCTCCGTCTCGATGAACCCGGGGTGGATGGTGTTGACCCGGATCCCCCGGGGACCGAGTTCCATTGCGGCGGTCTTTGACAAGCCGCGCAGCGCCCACTTGCTCGTCGTGTAGGCCACCGGGTAGTGGGCGGTCAGCGCGGCGGAGGAGCCGACGTTCACGACGGACGAGCCCGGAGGCATCAGAGGGGCCAGGTGCTGGATGCCCAGGAGCGGACCGTTCACGTTGACGGCGTGAACGCAGCTCATGTCCTGGGCGGTGACCTCGCCGATGCGGGCCCGCCAGGTGATGCCGGCGTTGTTGACCAGGCCGTGCACCGCCCCGTGCGTCTCACGGAGGTGATCGGCCAGGTCGGCCCAGTCGTCGGCCAGGGTGACGTCGAGCCTGCGGACGCCTTCCCTGCCGTTCACGTCGGTGGCGACGACCGTGGCGCCCTCCCGCTCCAGTGCCGCCACCTCGGCGGCGCCCTGGCCCCGGGCCGCACCCGTGACGACCACGACCTTTCCCGCGAGGCGCCCGCCGTTCACGGCCGCTCCCGGTCGCGGCGCCGCCCCTTGGGCAGGGCGACCGGCTCGGTGCCGGGGACTACCCGGGTGGTGAGGGACCCGATCGCTTCCACGGTGAGGGTGACGGTGTCGCCGGGCTTGAGCGGCGGCGGGACCTGCTCGCCGGAGCGGCCCCACAGTTCGGCGAGGCAGCCGCCGTTACCGCAGGTCCCGGAGCCCAGGACGTCGCCGGCGACGATCCGGGTGCCGCGCGAGGCGTAGGCGGCCATCTCCTCGAAGGTCCAGCTCATGTTGGACAGCAGGTCCGAGCCGATCCGCTCGCCGTTGACCTCGGCCGTCAGCGCCAGGCGCAGGAAGCCGTCGGGATCGCGGTACGGCTCCAGCTCGTCCGCGGTCACCAGGCAGGGGCCGAGGGTGGTGGCGGTGTCCTTGCCTTTGCACGGGCCGAGACCGACCCGCATCTCGGCGGACTGCAGGTCCCGTGCGGACCAGTCGTTGAAGATCGTGTAGCCGACGATGTGGTCCCGCGCCCGCTCCGGGGTGAGGTCGCGGCCCTCCCGGCCGATGACGGCGGCCACTTCGAGTTCGAAGTCGAGCACGGACGAGCCCGGGGGCATGGGGACGTCGTCGTGCGGGCCGAAGACCGCGTGCGGGTTGGTGAAGTAGTAGGTGGGCGCCTCGTACCACTGCGGTGGCACTCCGGATTCGCCGCTGACGGAGCGGCGGACGCCTTCGACGTGTTCCTCGAAGGTGACGAAGTCCCTGATGGAGGAGGGCTGGAGGGGGGAGAGCAGCCGGACCTCGGAGACGTGGGGCCCGGGCGGGACGTCCAGGGCCGCTGCGCCGGCGGCGAGCAGGCCGGGCAGGCCGTCGGTGTCGCGGATCAGACCGGTGAGCGAGGTGACGCCCGGCAGGGGGAAGAGCGTGCCGTCGTCCTCGACGACGGCGACGCGGGTCCGGTGCCTGTATTCGAAAGCGGCGAAGCGCATGATGCGGCTCCCAGGTGAGGAGGGGGGACACGGGACCGGGGCTGACCGGGACGGAGGGAAGCCCGTTGCCGGCTTCCCGCGGACAGCCCCGGTCCCGTGGACCGGGCCGGGAACGCGGCGGCGGCAGTCAGGGCGGACATGGTCCGCCGCGTTCCCGGGGATCGGGAGGCCGGACTAGACCGGCGGGGCGACGAAGCAGCCGCGGTCGGGGTCGTTGAACGACTCCTTCGCGACGAGTTCGTTCATCGGGTTGGCCGTGCCCCACTGGTCGGTGACGTCGGGCTGCGAGAAGTCGTAGACGTGGGGGTGCCAGGTGTCCTCGTCGAGGTTCTCCAGCTCGGTGGTGTACTCGACGGTGTTGCCGTGCGGGTCGAGGAAGTAGGTGAAGGTGTTGTCGCCCGCCATGTGCCGGCCCGGACCCCAGATCTTCCGGTGACCGGCCCGCAGGACCCGGCCCGAGCCGCGCATGTACTCGTCGATGCCGCGCATCTCGAAGGAGATGTGGTGCAGCGAGGTGTGCGGGCCCTTGGCGAGGGCCATGGAGTGGTGCTGGGAGCTGATCCGCATGAAGTGCATGACCTCGCCCATGTGGGGCGAGCTGAGCGTGTCGGACAGGCGGAAGCCGAGGTGCCGCTCGTACCAGGCGCGGGTGCGCTCCAGGTCGGGGGAGTTGAGCACGACGTGCGACAGCTTGACCGGGATCGCCTCCTTCTCCTCGATCTTCCGGTGCTTGCGGACCCCGACGTCGGCGGAGACCTCGATGGTGCGGCCGTCGACGTCGAAGAAGCGGAAGCCGTAGCCGCCGCCGGGGGTGTCGACAGCGCCGGGCTGCGAGATCAGCTGGACGCCGCCGGCCAGGAGCTGCTCGGCGAGCGTGTCCACGTCGGCCGGGGTCGCCGCGCCGTACGAGACCAGGTCGAGACGCTTCTCCTCGGCCTTGCGGAGCCGGACGACGTACTGCTCCGGGCTGCCCTCGGCGGCGAGAAAGGCGATGCCGGAGTCCTCGGCGACCTTGGTCAGGCCCCACACACCGGCGTAGAAGTCGAGCTGCTTGTCGTAGTCGGGCACGGCGAGGTCGACGTGCCGCAGGTGGGTGAGCAGGCGGGTGTTCGTCATGGGATGCCTCCTCAGGCGGGGGAGAGGGTGAGCAGGGCGGTGGCGTTGGCGCCGCGGACGGCGTGGAAGTCGGCCTCGGCCAGGTCGGCCGCGCGCAGCGCGCCGACGGGGTCGTCGGATCCCATGTCGAAGGGGAAGTCCGAGCCGAGCAGCACCCGGTCCGCCCCGGCCGCTTCCACCAGGGCCCGCAGTACGGCCGGGTCGTGCACGAGCGAGTCGAAGTACAGGCGCTTCAGGTAGCTGCTGGGCGGCTGCGCGCAGCCGGCGGAGGCGTCGGTCCGGGCCCGCCAGGCGTGGTCGCTGCGCCCGATGTGGGTGGGCAGGTAGCCACCTCCGTGGGCCGCGACGATCTTCAGCCCGGGGTGCCGGTCGAGGACGCCGGAGAAGATCAGGTGGGAGAGGGCGACGGCGTTCTCGGTGGGCTGGCCCACGGTGTTGGACAGGTACCACCGGTCGAGGCGCTCGTCGAGGGTGCAGCCGAACGGGTGGAGGAAGACGATCGCCCCGGTCTCCTCGGCACGCGCCCACAGCGGCTCGTAGGCCGGATCGGACAGTTCCCGGCCGGGGGCGTAGCTGGAGATCTCCACGCCGGTGAGCCCCTGCTCCAGAGCGTGGTCGAAGGCGGGCACGAGCTGATCGGGATGCTGCAGCGGAACCAGTCCCAGGCCCCTCAGCCGGTCGGGCGCGGCCGCACAGTGTGCGGCGGTCGCCTCGTTGGTCAGCCGGTAGACCTTCTCGGCCGTGTCCGCGTCCGCCCAGTAGTGGTAGTGCGACGGCGAGGGGCTGACGAGCTGTACGTCGACGCCTTGGGCGTCCATCCGGGCGAGCCGGACGGCGGGGTCGGTCAGGGCCGGGATTCGGTCGCGGACCATGGGGCCGCTGACGGCGAGTGCGTCGGGTCCGTTACGACGGGCGTCGAGGGCCTTGGCGTCGGCGTGCCCGGGGCGGCCGGCGACGAGGGCGTCGATCTGGGGCAGCAGGACGTGGGCGTGGACGTCCACGGTGGGCGCGGTCACGGCAGCTCCCTGAGCATGGTCATGGTGCGGGCCATGAGCCCGGGCACGTCGGCGTCGCGGACGCCGTCGAGTTGCCACTGGCCGATCTGGACGGACGCCTCCACGACCGGGCGGACCCGGATGATCCGACGGTCGTAGTAGGCCTGGAGCAGCTCCTCGTCCCAGGTGTCGGAGGCGGTGAGCATCTGCGCGAGGACCCAGGCGTCCTCCAGGGAGAGTGCGGCACCCTGGGCGAGCGTGGGCGGGCAGCAGTGAGCGGCGTCTCCAACGAGAACGACCCGCCCACGATGCCAGGAGCCTTCGACGAGCAGGCGGTCGAACCAGGTGTAGTTGACCTTCGAGGGGTCCGTGATCGTGGAGGTGATCTCCGGCCATGCACCGCCGTAGGCCGAGGCGAGGCGGACCATCTCTTCGCCGTACGTCTCGACGGGTATGGAGGAGCGGTCGCGGTTCTTCTCGACGACGTACGCGTAGAGCGTGGTGTCGCTGGTGGGGCAGTAGCCGGCGATGAACGCCGGGCCGCCGTAGGCGAGGTCGGTGCGCTGGACCCCGACGGGCCGTGGGGCGGCGACGCGCCAGATGGCCATGCCGGTCGGTTCGGGCTTGTCGGTGATCCCGATCTGGGCGCGGGTGGCCGAGCCCAGACCGTCGGCGGCGACGACGAGGTCGTAGCGGTGCTCGCCGCCGTCGCTCAGCCGGACGGCGACGCCGGACGCGTCCTGACCCACGATGGTGGCGGTCGTGCCGAGGCGGACGGTCGCGCCGCTGGCGCGGACCGCGTCGATCAGGATCTGCTGCAGCTGCGGGCGCTGCATGCCGACGGTGGCCGGCAGGTCGTCGCCGCCGGTGCGCAAGTCGCGCTGGACGTGCAGGACGTCGCCGCCGGGGGTGGTGATGCCGACGGACCCGAAGGGAAATCCGGAGGCCTTGACCTGCTCCCAGACGCCGAGCTCGCGCAGCACGCGCAGGGCGTTGCCCTGAAGGGTGATGCCGGAGCCGGCGGTGGCGTTCCAGTCGTCCTTTGCCTCGACGAGGTCGACGTCGATCCCGGCGCGGCGCAACAGGATCGTGGCGGTGTTACCGGCCGCTCCTCCACCGATGACCAGGACTCTGCGGGGTGTACTGCTCATGGGGAACTCCCTTGTTCCACGGGTTGGGTTGGCCCCGGGACTACTTGACGGCGACGGGGTTGACGGGGGACCCGACGGCGCCGGTGATGGGCAGGGGGGCGGCGGTGAGCCAGAACTCGTACACGCCGTCGGTCGCGCAGTCCTCGGCGAGGGCCTCGAAGTCCCACATCTCGCCGATGAGCAGGCCGATGTGCGGGATGACGACCTGGTGGAGCGGCTGGAAGGCGTGGTCGAACTCGTTGGGCCGCACCTCGAAGCCCCAGGTGTCGGTGGCGATCGCGGTGATCTCGCTGCTGTGGAGCCAGGACGCGGTGGTGAACGACAGGCCGGGGGCGGCGCCGCCCGCGTAGTCGCCCCAGCCGTTTCGCCGTACGCGCGCGAGCTGACCGGTCCGTACGAGGACGATGTCGCCGCGTCCGACGGTGACGCCGTGGGCGTCGGCGGCGGCCGTCAGGTGCTCCTGGGTGATCGCGAAGCCGTCGGGGAGTTCGCCGTCCTCGCCGGCCGTGCGGCCGACGTCGAGGAGGACCGCGCGTCCGGCGATGTGCGGGGCCATGTGCTCGATGCCGGTGATCTGGTCGCCGTCGGAGGTGACGACCTGTTCGGCCGGGCGCCCGTTCCACGCGAGGCCGTGGTCGAAGATGTGACCCAGGCCGTCCCACTGGGTGGAGCACTGGAGCGGCATCGCGATCACGTCGTCGGCGCCGCCGATGCCGTGGGGGAGCCCCTGGTTGCCCAGGGCCGCGTCCGTCCCGGTGTCGAGCATGGTGTGGACGGGGTTGGTCCGGCGCCGCCAGCCCTTCTGTGGGCCGTCGATGTCGAAGCGCTGCGAGAGTGAGAAGCTGACGCCTCGCCGGACGAGGGCGGCGCCTTCGCGGCGCTTGGCCTCGTCGAGGAAGTTCACGGTGCCGAGGCGGTCGTCCTGGCCCCAGCGGCCCCAGTTGGAACACGCCTTCGCGGCCTGGGCGATCGCGCCCTCGGGGTCGGCGCGGTTCACGCCTGCTCCGCGACACATCGCGTGCGCTGCGTGCCCAGGCCGGTGATGGTGGACTCCATCACGTCGCCATCGCGCAGCAGCCGACCCCAGTGCATGCCGTTGCCGGCGGGCGAACCGGTGAGCACGAGGTCGCCGGGCAGGAGCCGAGCCGACTGGGAGGCGTACGCCACCATCCGCGCGACGTCGAAGATCATGTCCTTGGTGGACTCGTCCTGCATGACCTCGCCGTTGAGCTTCAGGGTCAGCTGGAGGTCGCCGGTGTCGCCGACGGATTCGGCAGGCACGATCCACGGGCCCAGCGGGGTGAACCCGGGGGCGTTCTTGCTGCGCAGCCAGTCCGTGCCGATCTGCGGCATGTCACGGCGGAACACCGTCGCCCGGTCGGTCAGGTCGTTGGCGATGGTGTAGCCGGCGACGCACTCCAAGGCCTCTTCCACCGAGACCCGGTACGCGGGGCGGCCGATCACCGCAGCCAACTCCAGTTCCCAGTCGGGCTTCTCCGCCCACGTGGGCAGCGTGACGTCGTCGTAGGGACCAGTGATCGCGCTGGGCAGGCCGATGAACACGTACGGCAGGTCATCGGCGGCCCGCCGGTCCATGATCTCGGCCGCCTCGGCCCGTCGCTCCTCCTCGGAGCGCTCGTCGCCCGGCGCCCGGTGGGCGACGTGCAGGTCGATGACGTGCTGCCGGTAGTTGGCCCCCGACTGGAAGACCTGCCGGGGCTCGACGGGGGCGAGGACCCGGAACTCCGACAGAGGGTGCCGGGCGGGCTCCGGGCCGGCGGCGAGTGCACGCAGCCGGGGGAGAACGGCCGGCCATCCCTCCAGCAGGTCCCGCATGGTCAGGGCCGGGTCGGCCAGGGCCTCCCGCAGGTCCAGGACCTGCCCTTCGTTGTCGACGAGGGCGGGGAATGCCAAGCCGTCAGAGGCCGAAAGAGTGCCGAGGGCGAAAGGCCCGGCGAAAAGATCAGAAGCGGATTGAGGTTTCACCGACATGTCCTCCTGATTGCGATGGGACTAATGTGGACCCGCAACATGTGATCAGGGAAATCGATTCCATGGATAATCTTCATCGACACAGCAAATAGTGCTTGATCGCACTGCTCTCAGAAGGGGCTCCGTACCGTGAACCTGGCCCGCCTCGACCTCAACCTCGTCGTCGCGCTCCGCGCCCTCCTCGAAGAACGCAACGTCACCAGGGCCGGGCAGCGCGTGGGCCTGAGCCAGCCGGCGATGAGTGCCGCACTGGCCCGGCTGCGCCGACACTTCGGTGACGAGCTCCTCGCCCGCGAAGGGAGCCAGTACGAGCTCACCGCCCTCGGCCAGGTCCTGCTGGACCGCACCGCCACCGCCTACGACGTCCTCGAACGCCTCTTCACCAGCCAGGCCTCCTTCGACCCGGCCACCGAGACCCGCGAGTTCCGCATCATCGCCTCCGACTACGCCGTCGATGTCTTCGGCGTCGAGCTCGCCCGCGTCATCCACGAAGAGGCCCCCGGCATTCGCCTGCGGTTCACCCGCACCCCCATCACCGTCGTCGACGACACCGCGAGCCTGCTCAGCGCCACCGACGGCCTCCTGATGCCCCACGGCGTCATCAGCGACTTCCCCGCCACCGACCTCTACGACGATCGCTGGGTCTTCGTCGTCGCCGACGACCACCCCAGCATCGAAGACCGCCTCAGCCGCCAGGACCTCGCCCGGCTGCCCTGGGTCACCTATCAGCGCACCTACGACGCCCCCGCCGTACGCCAGCTGGGCATGCTCGGCATCGATCCGCGCGTCGAGGTCTCCGTCGACAGCTTCCACGCCCTGCCTGCCCTCGTCGCGGGCACCCGCCGCATCGCCCTCGTGCAGGCCCGCCTCGCACATCGTCTCGCCCCCCTCGGCGGAGTACGCGTACTCGAGCCCCCCTACGAAGCCGTTCCCCTCCGTGAGGCCCTGTGGTGGCATCCGGTCCACACCCACGACGCGGCCCACATCTGGCTCAGGGAGACTGCCGCCAGGGTCGGTCGGCGCATCGCCGACACGCAGCTCTGACGTCTTCCTGC
Organism: Streptomyces sp. NPDC045701; assembly: GCF_056432045.1. Lineage (NCBI taxonomy): Bacteria > Bacillati > Actinomycetota > Actinomycetes > Kitasatosporales > Streptomycetaceae > Streptomyces > Streptomyces sp. NPDC045701. Next base: position 28,492 of record NZ_JBWKJV010000045.1, read on the forward strand.
ACACCCTCCGGCATGGGGGTGTCACACGGAGCCACTCCGCGATGAAGTATCCATCCGGTGGATCGGAATCATCGTTAAACCGGATGACATAGGGGGTAGGCACCACGCCCACCGGCACGCATAGTCGAGGGCACCTCCGCCCCGGTCTCCGCACTGTTCTGGTGCCTCATCGCGACCGCGCGCAGTCTCCGCCCCTCTCCCGCCCTGGAGTGCTCTGATGCCCGCTCCTGCCGCACTACCCGCCAACGACCACGACACGGCTCCCGCCGGGCGCCTTCCCGCCGTCGTGCTCATGGCCGGCAGTTGTCTGCCCGTCCTCGGGGTGGTGCTCCTCGCCCCCGTGCTGCCCCGCATGCAGGACCACTTCGAGGGCGTGCCGGGCAGCGCGGCACTGGTACCCGTCGTCCTTACCGTCCCCGCGCTCGCCCTCGCCCTGCTCGCCCCCTTCGCGGGCATGATCGTCGACCGGCTGGGCCGCAAGCACCTGCTCGTCGTCGCCACTGGTCTCTACGCAGTGTTCGGGATGGCACCCCTCTGGCTGGACTCCCTTCATGCCATCCTGATCAGCCGCGTCCTCGTGGGGGTGACGGAAGCGGCGATCATGACCGTCTGCACCACCCTCATCGGCGACTACTACAGCGGCGAGCTGCGCGACCGCTACCTCGCCCTCCAGACCATGTGTGCCTCTGCCTCGGCCACGGTCTTCTTCGTCCTCGGCGGCGCGCTCGGAGCCGCCGACTGGCGCGCCCCCTTCTGGCTGTACGCCGTGGGCCTGCTCCTCGCGCCCGTCATGGCCCGTGTCCTGCCCGTCTCCCAGCCGCCGAAGCGAGGCGACACCGCCGGCAAGCAGTCCACGCCGCGCCCGTTCCCCGTTCGCCGTATGGCGGGGATCTGTCTCCTCACCGTCTTCGGCGCCGTCGTCTTCTACACCGTTCCCGTCGAGATGGCTTACCTCCTGGACGACCTGGGCACCGACTCCACTGGCACCATCGGCGCCGTCACCGCCGTGGCCAGCGCCGCCACCGTCCTCGGCTCCGTCCTCTTCACCCGTCTCTCCCCGGACCGCCGCCACCGGATCCCGCTGCTGCTCGCTCTCTGTGCGGTCGGCTTCCTGCTCATGGGCCTCGCCGACAGCCTGCCCCTTCTCATCGCCGGCGCGATCGTCAACTGCGTCGGGACCGGCATGCTGCTGCCCTCGCTGGTTACCCGGGCCATGTCCCTACTGGAATTCGCCGACCGCGGCCGCGGCATGGGCCTGTGGACCGCGGCCTTCTTCCTCGGCGAGTTCCTCTGTCCTCTGGTGCTCCTCGCGGGCAAGGGGCCGGCGGGCAGCCTCGCCTCCGCCGTCGCCCTTCTCGGGGTGACCACCGCCGTCCTCGCCGCCGCGATCCTCCTGACCGCTCGCCGCCCCGCTCCCGCGGGCTCGCCGGAAAGTGTGCAGCAGTGATCAGGGCTAGTGTCCTGCGCCGGGAATTCGTTGGATTAGTAAGCTGTCTCCATGGCGAAGATGGGGCGGCCGATGGCCGAGCTGGTGTTGTCGGAGGATG